>JBASCT010000038.1:0-2051 GCA_049651785.1 Minisyncoccia bacterium | reverse complement strand
GAGAACGACCGATCAAGAGCCATACATTGGATCAACACACTGAGGTTATCGTAAAATGAATGGACTCGATCGGATAAGAAGCAAAGCAACAAGAGATCGTAAGTGCAAATTTACGTCGCTTGTGCATTTGGTTAACGAAGGAAACCTGAGATCTTGTTTTACAAGGTTGAAGGTGGGTAAGGCAAGTGGCGTTGATAGCGTGACAAAGGAAGCTTATGGCCAGGATCTTGGCAAGAACATCAAGGCACTGGTTGCAAAGCTAAAGAGCAAGCAATATCGTCCACAGCCGGTGCGTAGGGTGTATATACCGAAGCCTGGCAAGGACGAGAAGCGCATGCTCGGGATCCCAGCTACAGAAGACAAGATCGTTCAAAGCAATGTCAAGGAGATACTAGAGAGTATCTACGAGCCAGAGTTTTTGGATTGCTCTTACGGATTTAGACCTGGGAGAAGCTGTCACGATGCTATCAGGTCACTTGATCGAAGTGTGATGACCAAGCCAATCAACTACGTTGTCGAAGTCGACATCAAGAAGTTCTTTGATCGAGTTAATCACGACACAATGATGCGCTGTCTAAAAGTGCGTATTGCCGATCCAAATTTGCTGTGGCTGATAGAGAGATTCTTGAAGGCCGGAGTTATGGAGTCTGGAAAATACGGAAGCAGCGACATAGGCACACCACAAGGAGGGATAGTTAGTCCGATCTTAGCCAATATTTATCTGCACTACGTCCTAGATCTTTGGTTTGAAAAGATAATCAAACGCAAGGCTAAAGGGTATATGCAAATGATAAGGTATAGCGATGATTTTGTGGTCTGTTGTGAAAGTGGACAAGACGCGAAGGACTTTCTAGAGGCGCTTGAAAGACGGTTTGAGAAGTTTGGTCTGGAAGTAGCAAACGAGAAGACGCAAGTTCTAAAGTTTGGAAAGAAGGAATGGCTACTTGCTTCAAAGCAAGGACGCAGAGCGAAAACATTTAATTTCCTTGGCTTTACCCACTATGGGAAAAGGAGTCGTAAAGGATACTGGGTTATGAGTCATAAGACTGAGAAATCCAGATTGTCCAGAAAGCTCAAAGAAATCACAGGATACATTAAATCGGTTCGCAACACTGCACCCCTCAAGGAATGGTGGCCAGCAATTCAGATCAAACTGCTAGGGCACATAAACTATTTTGGAATCAGCGGCAACTTCAAGGCGCTGGAACAATTTAGACGCGGCGTGCTCGCAGCTGCATTCAAATGGATTAACAGACGAAGCCAAAAGAAGAGCATGAATTGGGATAAATTCACGCGCTTCCTGGAGTTCAATCCGTTACCACAATCAAGGATACGCCATGCCATGTACTGACCTAACTAAAAGCTTTGTTATGAATGCTCTCGTGAAGAGCCGTGTGTGGGAAAACTACAAGCACGGTTCTGTTAGGGGGGATCATAACTTACAACAACAATCAATGAGGTAAATATGATCCCTACCAGACGTGCGCCAAGGGAAGTGCGTAAAGACCAGTCGGTGAGAATCCGACCTATGCAAAGCCTAACCAGCGGCATAGAACCGAACTCGATGCTGCGCGAGGTAACAAGCGCGGCAAAGCTCGAGGGAGGGACAATGCAGACCGCAACGAAAGTGAAGGGATTGAGCCCCGTAAGTTGCGATGTTGTAGAGGCCGACACTGTTCATATAGTGGAAGGCAATAAAGGGGGTGGCGCTAAAGGTGAGCCACCCTTTCTCTACCGGGGTCGGAGACCGTGGTATGCATTGAGATGGGCTTTACGTAAACTTGGGAGATCCTTATATCTCCGGAAACGGTACGACGGAACAAGCCATGAAAAGCAAGAACTGTCAGACGGATATAAGGAAGTCGGACGAGTTCATAGTACTCTGAGCGCGGGAAAGCCGTGCACATGGGGAAGGGGCTCGCACGAGAACGACCGATCAAGAGCCATACATTGGATCAACACACTGAGGTTATCGTAAAATGAATGGACTCGATCGGATAAGAAGCAAAGCAACAAGAGATCGTAAGTGCAAATTTACGTCGCTTGTGCAT
>JBASCT010000037.1:0-5877 GCA_049651785.1 Minisyncoccia bacterium | reverse complement strand
ATCTATGACTACCTGCGCATTCTCTACGCGAGAATCGGGCGTCCTCACTGCCTTGTCTGCGGCTCGGAAATTAAAAAACTCTCAAACGAGGAGATAAAAAACTTCGTGATGGAGAAGGTCTCGGAGCACCAGAAGAATCCGAAAGCGAAGATAGAAATCTTCTCGCCCGTCGTGCGAGGGCGAAAGGGCGAATACTACCAGCTCCTCTACGACCTCCTCGGCAAGGGGTATAGCGAGGTGCTCGTAGACGGCAAGCGGCACTCGCTTCGGGAGAGAGTAGTTTTAACCAAGACCAAGAAGCACGAGATTTCCGTTCTCGTGGACTCAATCGCGCTTTCGGAATTTAAAACAAACGCGAAAAATGCCGACGAACGTCTCTCGGAAGCGATAGAGAAAGCCATTCACGAGTCCGAAGGATTGCTTGTCGCGCGCTTCGGCTCGGAAGAGTTCCTGATGTCGGCGAAGTGGGCTTGTCCCAAGGACGGTTTTTCTTTCCCCGAGATAGAACCGCGCCTCTTCTCTTTCAACTCGCCCTACGGCGCCTGCCCCGAGTGCAACGGCCTCGGTACTAAGTATCTCTTCGGCGATGAGCCCTGTCCCGCGTGTCTCGGCGCGCGCTTGAGGAAGGAGGCGCTCAATGTCTTTGTCGGCGGGAAAAATATCGTGGAACTCGTCGCGCTCTCTATTAAAGATGCTGACGAATTTTTCAAAAAGCTAAAAATAACTCTTCGCGAGAAAAATGTTTCAAAGGTGGTGACGAAAGAAATTGAAACGCGTCTCTCGTTTATGCTTGATATCGGGATTGAATATCTCACTCTCGACCGCAGAGCCCACACTCTCTCGGGCGGGGAGGCGCAGAGAATCCGCCTCGCAAGTCAGCTCGGCTCGGGTCTTGTCGGCGCGCTCTACGTGCTCGACGAGCCGACCATCGGGCTCCACGCCCGCGACAACGCCCGTCTGATAAAAACGCTTCTCAATCTCCGCGACCTCGGCAACACCATCATCGTCGTCGAGCACGACGAGGAAACTATCTTCTCCTCCGACCACCTTGTAGACATCGGTCCGGGTGCGGGAGTGCATGGCGGGAAAGTCGTTGTCTCGGGCGACCTCGACGAGCTCCTCTTGGCGAAGAAGAATGAGAGCAAATCCCTGACCCTCTCGTATCTCCGCGGGGAGAAAAAGATTGATATACCCGCCAAGCGCCGTGAAGCCGAAAAAGGGAAAATAAGTATCAGAGCGGGGAAAATTTTCAACATCAAGCACTTAAACGTGGACATACCTCTCGGTCGGCTTATCGCCGTGACGGGTGTCTCGGGCTCGGGTAAGTCTTCGTTCGTCTACGAGATTTTGAATAAAAACTTGCAAGTGCGCCTGGATCGCCGTTACCGAAACGCCCAGACTTACAACTGCCAATCTTTCACGGGCTCGGAATATTTGGGCCGCTCCATTCTCATAGACCAGTCGCCGATTGGGAGAACCCCGCGCTCGAACCCCGCTACTTACACAGGCGCCTTCACCTTCATCCGCGAACTCTTTGCGGAAAGCGCCGAGGCGCGAGCGCGCGGCTGGAAGGCGAACAGATTCTCCTTCAACGTCAAGGGCGGCCGCTGTGAGACCTGCCAAGGCAACGGCATGATAGAGGTGGAGATGCACTTTCTGCCGACGGTCTACGTCCTCTGCGATGTCTGCCTTGGCAAAAGATTTATGAAAGAGACTCTGGAGGTCAAATATAAAAAGAAAAACATCTTTGATGTGCTTGAGATGACGGTAGAAGAGGCGCTCGCGTTCTTCGAGGACATTCCGGCAATCTATGACAGACTTAAGTGTCTCAACGACGTGGGGCTCGGCTACCTTGCTCTGGGACAATCGGCGACGACGCTATCGGGCGGGGAAGCCCAGAGAGTGAAGATTGCCTCGGAACTCTACCGTCCGCACTTGGAGAAGACGATTTACCTCCTCGACGAGCCGACCATTGGGCTTCATTATGAGGATGTCAAAAAACTTATTGAAATTCTCCAGAAACTGGTGGACAAGGGCAACACCGTCTTGGTCATTGAACATAATCTCGATTTCATAAAGTCCGCCGACCACATCTTGGATATCGGCCCCGACGCGGGGAGCGGTGGTGGAGAGCTCGTCGCCTCGGGCACGCCCGAAGAGGTGGCGAGAGAGGATACTCACACGGGCAAATATTTGAGAAAAGCGCTAAGGGGAGAGAAAGGAAAATAGTTCGATAGACTCACCATAAATGAGAAAGAAAGATTTGACCAAGTTCAAATTACCCGATAGTCCCGGCGTTTACTTTTTCCTTGGACGTGGGGGCAAGATTTTATATATAGGAAAGGCAACTTCTCTCAAAGACAGGGTGAAGAGCTACTTCGCCCGCGATATTCTTCTGACTCGAAGTCCACTAATAGCCAAGATGCTTGAGGAAGCAGTTCGGGTGAAATTTATAAAAACCGATTCGGTCTTGGAAGCCCTGATTCTCGAGGCGAGTCAGATTAAAAAGTATCAGCCGCCCTACAACTCGAAAGAGAAGGATGATAAGAGTTATAACTACATTACCGTCACCGAGGAAAGCTTCCCTAAGGTCATTGTGACTCGCGGTTCGGGCACATACGGCCCCTTCCCGCACGGGGCGGAGTTGAAAGAGGCGCTGAAAGTTGCGAGGAGAATCTTCCCGTTTCGGGACAAGTGCCAGCCGGGACAGAAAAGACCCTGTTTCAACGCGCAGATTGGGCTCTGCCCGGGGGTCTGTGTGGGGAAAATTTCTGAAAAAGATTATGCACGGATAATCAGGCACCTCTCTCTTTTCTTCAACGGCAGGAAGAAGGCGCTAATTTCTACCCTTAAGCGCGAGATGAAGAGCCAAGCGAGGGAGCAAAAATTCGAGGCGGCGGGAGAGATAAAGAAAAAAATCTTTGCTCTGGAACACATTCAAGACGTTGCTCTGATAAAACAAGGAGTAAGGAGCAAGGAGTATGAAGCGAGATTTAGGATAGAGGCCTATGACGTGGCGCACATTTCGGGCTCAAGCGCTGTCTCTGTCATGACCGTGGTCGAGGACGGCGAGCCGGCAAAAAGCGAGTACCGAAAATTTAAACTAAAAAACGACAAGAATGACGATGTCGGCAATCTCAAAGAGACTCTGGAGAGGAGACTCAACCACGGCGAGTGGAGAGCGCCCAACTTAATAGTCGTCGACGGGGGGCAAGGGCAGCTCAACGCGGCGCGCGCCGTGCTTGCGAAAAAGAATTTGAAAATCCCCGTCGCCGCGGTGGTCAAGGACGAACGACATAAACCCAAAGAAGTATTAGGAAGTAAGGAGTATGTAATAAGAAGGAAAAGAGAAATACTTCTAGCGAACTCGGAGGCGCACCGCTTCGCCATCGGCTACCACAGAAAGCTCCGTGGAAAGCGCTTCAAAATGTAATATACTTTACGCATGAGCCTCACTTCTAAGCTAAAAGTCGCAGTTTTACGGGGAGGGCCGTCTAACGAGTACGAGATATCTCTTAAAAGCGGTGAAAATGTTCTATCATCCCTGCGAGAGGCGGACGATTACGAGCCCGTAGACATCTTTATTTCAAAGTCCGGTGAATGGCACAGGGATGGACTGGTACACGAGCCACACCACGCTCTTCACCACGTAGATGTAGTCTGGAACGCGCTTCACGGGTCCTACGGAGAAGACGGACAGGTCCAGAGGATTTTAGAAAGTTTGAAGATTCCCTTCACCGGCTCGAGTGCCGTTGCTTCCGCGCTTTCTATGAATAAGGACATGACTAAAGAAATTTATAAGAAGCACTCTCTCAACACTCCCGCCCACGAGCTGATTTACAAGGGTAATCTGGATAGCGCCAAACTTATTAGCATCTTCCAGACATACCTACCTCCAGTAATAGTTAAGCCAGCAAGCGCCGGCTCTTCTATTGGTGTTCGTCTGGCCTCGAGCTTCGCCGAATTAAAAGATGCGATCAAAGAAGCTCTGGCTCATTCTGACAGAGTGATTGTCGAAGAATATATCAAAGGGAGGGAAGCTACGTGCGGCGTGGTTGAAAAACTTCAAGACGAGCCACTTCACGCCCTCGCGCCGATAGAAATCCAGATACCTCTCGGCAAAAATTTCTTCGACTACGATTCTAAGTATTCTGGGGAGACGAAAGAGATTTGCCCTGGCAAATTCACCTCCAGAGAACGCACGACAATAAAAGAAATGAGCAAAGAAGCCCATCGAGCCCTAGGTCTAAGACACTACTCCCGTTCCGACTTTATTATCACTCCCAAAGGAAAAATTTATATATTGGAAACCAACTCTTTACCCGGACTCACGGCCGAGTCTCTTCTACCCAAGGCCCTCAAGACCGTTGGTTTGAATTCACGCAACTTCATAGACCACGTCATAAAACTCTCTCTTTAAGAGCAATGAAAGAAATCCACTCGATCGTGAGCGGGCACGTGCAGATTGTGATGTATCGCTCTTTCGCGCGAGCAAGAGCGCACAAACTCGGGCTTAAAGGTACGGTGCGCAATCTCGCCGACGGGACGGTGGAGGTCATCGCGCAGGGCGAGGAAGAGAAACTGAAGAAATTTATAGATGAACTACACAAAGGCTCACTCTTTTCCCGCGTGGATGAGGTCAAGGTCACTTGGTGCGAGCCCGAGGCAAAGTTCTCCGACTTTGAGATAATACTCTGACTCTATGAAAGAAAATGCGCCAAACTGCATTGGTATAATTCTCGACGGCAACCGCCGTTGGGCGAAGGAGAATAACCTGCCCTCGCTTGAAGGACACAGGCGCGGCGTGGAAAAGCTTAAAGAGGCGGCGCTCTGGGTGAGAGATAGGGGTATTAGACACTTGGTGGTTTATGCCTTCTCTACCGAGAATTGGAACAGGAGCGAGGAGGAGGTGAATTATCTTTTAAAACTTTTCCGCACCGTGGTGGACGAATTCTTCGGGGAGTTGGCAAAAGAGAATATCAGAGTCCGCTTTGCAGGGGAGAGGGCCCGCCCGACTGAACGAGGTCAGTCGTTCGGGCGGGAAAAATTCGGCAAGGAAATTCAAGACGCGATGCAGAGAGTGGAGGAGGTGAGCAAAAATAATACCGCCCTGACTCTCTGGGCCTGCTTTTCATACGGCGGTAGAGCAGAAATTGTCTCGGCGGCAAACTCCGCGTCAAAGACAGGCGAAGTTACGGAAGAATCACTTAACAAAAATCTCTGGACCTCGGGCATGCCCGACCCGGATATCATTATCCGCACGGGCGGGGAGAAACGCTTGTCGGGGTTCCTGACTTGGCAGAGTATTTATTCCGAGCTCTTTTTCGTAGACGAGTACTGGCCCGACTTCAGCGAAAAAATCCTCGACTCCGTCCTCTCCCAGTACTCCTCCCGCACCAGAAGAATGGGGAAGTAAATATAAAAAAGACCCGAGCGAATTGCTCGGGTCTTTGTGGAGTGGGGCAGGGGAACGGTTTACATGTATTCGTAAACCGTAATCCCGACCAGCACGACGGTCAGGCTGATCATGAACCGAATGATTCTTGTCTTGCAGATTTCGACGGCCGCAACCATCTCTTCGGAGTTCTGGTACTCCGTGCAAAACAACCTGTACGTCGCGAGGGCCATGAAGAAGGCGTGGAGGAAAAACATTGAGACTTTCAGCGCGGTCATGGCTATCTCCCGTTTGGGACGCTAGGCGTCCGTGTAAAGATCTGACTGTTGCTATTATACCATACTCTAATCCTATTTGTCAAGCATTAAAAAACGCCTAATCTTAGGCGCGAAGTGGCTGGGAGGTGTTTACAAAAGTGGGTTAATTATAGCCCCACTTCGCCAAGGCTACGCGGGGCACCACTTCGCAACAAAATAATACAC
>JBASCT010000036.1:0-8320 GCA_049651785.1 Minisyncoccia bacterium | reverse complement strand
CCCATCACAACCAATGTCGGCGGTAGTCTTAAAGCCCAAGTCGCCGAGAGCTTTAACCTGCCGCGCACTCCGGGCGAAGCAGCCCTTGAGTTCTACACCCAGTTTTCAAATCCGGCGCGGCCGTACTTCAGCTGGAGCCGCTCGCTTCTCGATGCCCAAACGCACTTCGCGAGCGGCGACTCGGCGTACTACTTGGGCTTTGCCTCCGAGTACCGTGTTTTGAAGAATAAAAGTCCAAATCTTAACTTTGGACTCTCGCTCGTGCCCCAGTCGAAAGTCTCGACGAGGGTCACTACTTTCGGCAATCTGCGCGCTGTAGCCATATCGCGCGGCTCAAGGAACCCGGCCGTAGCGCTCGAAGTAGCGGGATACCTCACCTCCCGCGACTCGGCCGGACTTCTCTCTGGAGTCATGCTCCTGCCGCCGGCGAGACGTGACCTCCTTTCAAGAAAACCCACCGACGCGGTCCTCTCTGTCTTCTATGATGCCGCTCTCCAGTCGCGAGGCTGGCTTGATCCTTCCGACAAGCAGAGCGACCTAATCTTCCGTGAGGCGATAGAGTCTGTCACGAGCGGCCGGGCGCGAGTTCTTGAGGCCATAGGCAAGCTCAACCGCGACCTCGACTCTCTTCTCAAATGAAATACTTTCTTCCAGTTCTTGTCGGCATCATCTCTTTCGCGGGTGTAGCGTCGGCCCAGAGTTTTAATCTAATAGTCTGCGACGGGCCGGATTGCACCTTCGCCGACCTGATGGAGCTTGCGCAGAACGTTATCACGACCCTGATTCTCCTCTCATCATTTCTTGCCGTTATCGCCTTTATCTACGCGGGCTTTCTCCTCATGACCTCCGGGGGTAACGAGACGCGGAAAACGAGGGCCAAAGACATTTTCAGAAAGGTCTTTATCGGCTACTTGTGGATACTCTCGGCCTGGCTTATCGTTTACACTATAACTAGTCTGCTACAAAACCAAGGTTTTAATCTTCTCACCCCATAAGCATGAAAAAATTCTTGATAATAGCGCTTCCTCTGATACTTTTCTTTGTCTTCGGCGCTGGTTTTGTTATGGCGCAAGGGAGCGGACCGAATCCTTCAATAAGAGTTACTCTAGAAAACCCTTTCGGTAGTCAGCAAAACTCACTCTTTGGTCTTGTGAGGGACATTATCAACGACGTAGTGCTTCCTATCGGCGGCGTGATTGCCGTGCTCGCCTTTATCTACTCGGGTTTCCTTTATGTCACTGCACAGGGTAACGAGCAGAAAATCAAAGATGCGCACAGAGCCCTACTCTACACCTCCATCGGCGCGGCCGTGCTTCTTGGTGCCTGGGTCATTGCCAATGTTGTTTGCACGACGATAGCCGCGCTCGGCGGACCCGCTTGTCCGATCTAAAATGCAGCCCGCCCCCACGACCTTTCAAGAGCTTGTAACTATCTTTCTGGATATCATCCAGATACTCGTTCCGATTCTCTACGCCCTCGCCCTTCTCGTCTTTGTCTGGGGTTTGGTCAAGTTTATTTTCCGCGTCGGCGGAGATGGCGACAAAGCGCTCAAGGACGGCAAGAAGCTTATGACTTGGGGGCTCTTGGCGCTCTTCATCATGGTTTCGATCTGGGGGATTCTCTCGCTCTTCTATGATGACCTCGGTTTCTCAAACTCCTTTGGTCTGCCGCTTCTGCCCGAATAGAGTAATAGAATTAAAATGACGCAATACTTTTTAATTCTTTCTCTCCTCGCGCCCTCTCTCGCCTTTGCTCAAACGGGTATCGGCAGACTGCTCCAGGATTTTGGTTCTCTTATAAACCCGACGATAGGGGTGCTTGTTGCCATAGGGCTTCTCGTCTTTCTCTGGGGTTTGGTTAAGTTCATCTTCCGTGTCGGCGGGTCCGAAGAGGCCGTTGAGGAGGGTAGGCGGCTCATGCTCTGGGGGCTTGTGGCCCTCTTCGTCATGGTCTCCGTTTGGGGTATCGTGGCGTTTCTTGAGGATGCATTTCTCCCTGGACCCTCGGCTGCACCGGGTGCCACTCCGCCCAGTAGTAGTGGGGCACTCCCGCCCGGAAGCCCCGGTCCGCAACCACCCTGGAGTCCAATACCTTAGCTTCTAGACCGCCTATTGGGTCAGGGGATAACTCAATTGCGCCCGCTTCGGGCTCGGGATATTATGGGGTAGTACCGCTTAGGTATATTAGAAATAACGGCTAGTTTACTAGCCCTAGTCTATAAGTTAAATAAATGAAAAAAGCATTAATTCTAGGCTTGTTTGCCGCTCTGCCGCTTCTTGCCTCGGCTCAAACCCTTGGCAACATCGAGACTTTCATCCAGTCTGTCGGTAGATTGGTAAGCATCCTGCTCCCGATAGTTGTCGCTATCGCCCTTCTCGTCTTCTTCTGGGGCTTGGTCAAATTCATCTTTGCCCAGGGTAACGAAGAAGCCAAGGCTGACGCCAAAAAGATCATGCTCTGGGGCCTTATCGCCCTCTTCGTTATGGTCTCCGTCTGGGGTTTGGTAGAATTCATCGGCAACGCTTTGGGTGTCGGACAGGGTGATACCATCATCGTCCCTGGCGTTCCTGGAGTCTAGCCTTATACCGGAGCGCTTCTCAAATGGATATCTCGAATTTTCTCGGGGACATCAGTCGTCTCATACTGAACCCCCTGATAATTCTCGTTTTCGCCATAGCTCTTGTCATCTTCCTCTGGGGCATCGTCCAGTTCATAGCGAGCCAGACCGCGGATGAAGAGCGCGAGACGGGAAAGCGAAAGATTTTCTGGGGACTCTTCGGGATGTTCATCATGATCTCTGCCTACGGCTTGATTCGTCTGATTCTCGGAACGATTGGTGTGGATCCGAGTTATCCCTTCAACTAGAGTCTAAAAAAAGAGACAGCGCAAAGAAAAAAGCCCCGATTCGCCAGTTGGCGAGTCGGGGCTTTGCGTTGAAGTGACTCAGATCAGAATGGGGAGAACCTGAGCCAGATGAGGAGCTCTTCAGCTTCCTCGTCTGTCACTCGAAACCGGATTCTCTGGATGAGCGGGAACCTCTTGTGTCCGGCGAAATTTCGCTGGAACTCGAAGATTTCGCCACCCTGGAGCTCAACCTCGAAAGAAGTGTTATCCATTCTCTCGAAGAATAGTTCCTGTCCGGGAGGTACCCTAACCCAGTCTGACCACTCTTGACCGACGCGGACAGTTCCGGTCGCGATGGTTGTGCCAGAAAAGGTTTCAGCGTAAGGCGCCGTAACCTTGTCTCCCCAGCGGTCTCTCGAAGCATTCCAGGGCGTCGTACCCGACTCATCGAAGAGCACTTTGGCAAAAGCCTCGTTGCCTTCTTCAGTCCAGATGTCGTAGCCCTCGCTCTTCGCTCTCTCCTCGTGTTGAGAGTTGATCTGACACTTCCCAATATCGATGGTGCCGTCGGTGTTCTTGTTCGTGATAACGTCGCCGTTATCGTCACGATGGCCTTCAGGCGACTCGGTTTCGCAAATTATCGCCAGAGTTGCTTCGGGAGAGACAGGATCGCTCCGCGCAAGTATTGGAAGACCGCCGATACTCTTGTCCGCAAGGTATGTCCTCGCCTCGTCCTCGATTTCATCATCAAAGACGTTGAGGAGGACAATCACCACGACGACCGCAGACCAGAAAACCGGCCAGAAGCTGATTTTCTTCCTCACCTGCCCGAGCGCCGTCAAGCTTTTTCTTTTCTTCCAGAAAATCACGATGACGCCGAGCGCCACCGGAACACCCACGACCCACCACCAGAAGGAGGAGGGGATTATCATCGTCCCTCGTCCCAACCAGAAAGCTGGCAGAGCAAGGATAAGGAGGACAGTCACCCCTGTAAACAGCGTTCTGAAACTAGGTTTGACCCAGTTCCACAACCTACGAAGGTGTTGATCAGCGAGTGTACTCAGCTGGTCCAAGGCACCCCAGAATCTACTCATAAATCACCTCGATGTGAAGGTTCAGTGAAAATCAAGCCTACTCTAATTATATCACGTTTTAATCTATTTTGTCAACATAAAATAAAAAAAGGGCCGAACGAAAGTTCGGCCCCCATCACATTACTTCTCACTTAGACGGAGCTTGGTTTGAGGCAGGAACCATGATCGAAGCAGGCGAACCTCCTTCGACGTAGGTTGTGACCTTGCCATCCCTGATGTTTTCCGTCCGGAGTTGGGTTTCCACCACTCTGGCCGCAACATCCGGTGTGACACCCTTATCCACGAGAGCTGTCGCCAGTCGTGTATAGCGATTCGACTCGCCCTCTGCGACCCTCATGAGAGCATCACGTTCGCCATCCGCCTTTTGCCGGACGCCCTCGGCCGTGTGGAACTCCGTCTGCTTCGCCAAGAGCGCCTTGGCCAAGTCTTTCGTGTCGCCGTGCGGCTCCCACCCAATGAGTCTGAAACTCACCATGGCGAAGCCGAAACGCGGGATCATGCCACTCGGAATCTTCTCCTCGACCTTGTCACTAGAAGATTCGAACAATTTCCCGTGAGTGACGTCATCAAGGTACCCGATGAGCTCTCCCTTGCCTGCATTTTCCAGCTCATCGTAGTATTTCTTGTTGACGTTGAGGTGGTAGAGATGTTGTTCCAGGGGCGAGTGTGCTCCGGACTTGGCAAGCTTGAGCCAGTGAGCATAGGTCAAAGATTCACCATCCTCATCTTCATTTTTTTTCACCCGATAGGTGGCGAAAAAGTCTACCGTGCCAGCTTCTATAGCACCGTCAAGCAGGGTGAAGAAATCACCCCGAAGGTAGTAAGCTGGCAGAGCAGGGATGATCTGCCGAAACTGTGGCAGAAGCAAGAGGTTAATTTTCGAGTTGTCTCCCGCAAGCACCACGCCTTCCAAGTAGACCGGTCGCGGCACTATGAAGAGCAACGAGTCAACGACCGTGCTCTCTCTCGTCCCATCCTTGGCAGAGTCCACCACTCGTTTCTTGAGGGGCGCGCCTTCCGCCACTTCGGCACCTTCCAAAAGCCGTTTCCTGCTTCTGATGTCGAAGGTGTACCTGTGGGTGTGGGGCCAAAGGATGCTGATCCACCTGACTCCGGCCCTTCTCCACAACAGTTTCTGGAACCAAACAGTTCCGGGAAGGCAGTTATGGAAAAACGCCTCCTCCCTTTCCTGGTTGTTCTTTGCTGGAACAAGCCAGCGGCGACCCTCAAGATCTTCATCGCTTGATATTTTGAAGCCGCCGACATTTGGCAAGATGGCCTTTAAGCTGTCGCCAGCACTGATGAAGGCCGTTGTGCCCTGCGCTATCTTCATGAACCAGCGCCCACGTTTGGCAAGCGCCAGAATCCCGAAGATCACCAGTCCAACAATCACAGCGAGAATGCCGTATCCGATCAAAAGCTCGTACATGTGAGTCTCCTCGCGCCTAGGCGCGTAAAGTAATGATTGAAAAGGTACTAAGTACCCAGCCTGCGCGGGACTATACAACAAGAGTTTATATAATGCAAGGGGTATGACTAAACCTGCCTTGACATTAAGGCCTTTTTGGGGGTATACTTACCACTGGACTAATCCGCTGTGTTTTTGAGTTTTTTGTAACAGAAAGGGGTGGACGCGATGAATGAACCAAACAACAGTCGCGTGAATGTTCACGCATCACTGATCTTGCTCACTCTCGGCGACAGTGGGAGAAATCCCTACGGGCGCTTCGTCATTGCGGAAATCAGGGAGACGGTGGCCCATCGCTACCGGGCTCTTATCCTGAGATCTGTCGATGATGCACGAGAGGAGATGAGGTCAGGAGCGGGGATGGTTCCTTTCTACGACACAGACTGTGTCGGGGAACCATTTTTTGTCCGACCAAAAGAACACCCAGTGAATCCCTCATGGGCCGTTGAGCTCTCTACGGGTCTCTGTATCGGTATTTGCCGCGAAGGCATTTATCCGAAGGCGAATGGCGTCGCTATCAGAACCCTGATCAAGGCCACAGCGCAGGGCATCATCAACTGGTTCGGACCCAACTACGCCGAGTTCACGAAGATTCCCAGACTTCAGCCTCGGGTACAAGAACAATATCGCCACCCTCATTTCATGATGAGGTCACAGCGCCGCTGACCATTCACTAGGCCAGCACATCGAGGCCGACATTTACGGATGTCGGCCTTTTCATTTAAATAGTGTTTATCCGTGCGGCGAGGATAAAGTCGTTTTCCGAGAGTCCGCCTATGGAATGGGTGTAGAGCTCAATCTTTACTTTTTTATAGTCAAAAAGAGTGATATTCGGGTGGTGTCCTTCCGCTTCGGCTATAGCGCCGACTTTGTTTACGAAATCAAGCGCTTCTTTAAAATTTTTAAAGACAAAAGTTTTTTCCAATCGGGTGTCTCCCACGAGGTTCCAGTTCTCAACCTCACCTAGGAGTTTATTGGCCTCACTCGTCCCCAAAGGTTCGGCGCCGTCCTCACAAGGTTTGCAGTGTTTTTTCTTGAGCTCCATTAGCCGAGCTTCTTGCCGTTTAAAGGTACGCCGAAGCGTACGGGCACTTTCTTGAGGATCTCTATAATTTCGTCGTGATCGTCGGTAATGTGGAAAAGTTTCAAATCGCTCTCGGTCACGGTGCCGCGAGTCTGAAGTTCTTTTTTCATAAATTCCTTAACAGCGTTCCAATAATCCGAGCCGACGCAGATTATCGGCACTCCTTCAACCTTTTTGGTCTGGACGAGAGTCGCGATTTCGAAAAATTCGTCAAGGGTGCCGAAGCCGCCGGGGAAAAAGATAAAAGCCTCAGCCGAGAAGGTGAGGCACACTTTTCTGACGAAAAAGTAATAGGCCGAGAACTCTGCCGTAATGTATTTATTGGTTATCTGGCCGTCGGGGAGTTTGATTAGGAGGCCCAAGGAGCTTCCGCCCGCCTCATAGGCACCGCGGTTGGCTGCCTCCATGATACCGGGCCCGCCACCCGAAATTATCGAGTAACCGAGCTCTTTTACGAGCTTGGCGGCGAGAGCTCTGGCACTTATGTAGTACTTATCATCCTCCCTCAACTGGTTGCCGCCGAAGAAGGTGACCGACTTCGGGTAGTTTTCAAGAAAGTTGAAGCCCTCCGTGAACTCTCTGGTGATTTCCGAGATCCTTTTCTTGGCGAGGGCGTGCATCTCCTCTCGACTTAGGGTCAAGAGGTTCTCGTTTGATTCTTTCATAGGGCTATCATATCATATACATGAAGACCTAAAAGTGAAAAATTATGAAAACCCTAACAAGAAATCAATTAATCGCCGTGTTCGTAAGTATCGGTCTCTTAGGTTACCTTTTATTTTCAAATCTGATTATGAATCTTTTTAATTCTTCTCCCGAGTCGAATGCCAGAGCGCCAGAGACCGGCTTCGTCGCCGAGGATCTTCTTCTCGGCACCGGACCCGAGGCCGCAAGGGGAGACACGGTTGTGGTTCACTACATCGGCAGTTTCCCTGACGGCAAGATTTTCGACAGCTCTCTCGACAGGAATGTGCCTTTTGAATTTATTCTTGGTACCGGTAGCGTTATCCGCGGCTGGGACGAAGGTATTGTCGGCATGCGGGCGGGTGGCAGACGAATCCTTATCATTGCGCCCGATTACGCCTACGGTACTGCGGGTGCCGGCCCCATTCCTCCAAACTCAACCCTGATTTTCGAAGTTGAACTTCTTGAGATTAAATAAAGTCTAAGTATTGAAAAACGGACATCACGCCAATTTGCTCGTTGGGGAGGGAAGTGAGGCGGAGACTTTCGCGCGAACGTATGTTGAGCGCTTGGGTGCCGTGGCCGCCAATAATCCCGACTTTGTCGTTCTGAGACCAGACGTTTTCGGTATAGCTGAAGCAAGGGAGCTCCAAGGATTAGCGGCAAGGAAGGCTTTTGGAAGTTTCAAGATATTTCTCATATCTCCGGAGAAAATTACTCTGGAAGCCCAGAATGCTCTCTTAAAACTTTTTGAAGACCCGACGCCGGATACTTATTTTTTCCTCGTTACCAAAGATAAAAACTCGATAATACCGACCCTGCTCTCTCGCCTGAGTCTCCTCGAGTTACCGAAAGGTGCGCGTTCACTCGAAGAGAGCAACAATTTTCTTGCTCTACCGCTTAAAAAAAGGCTTATTTTTGCGGCAGATTTTGCCGAAAATGAGGGAAATCTCGTCGCGTTTCTCGACGATCTCATGCTTGGACTTGAAAAGAATGGCAAAAAGGATTCTTTGAGAAAGATATTCGGGATGCGTCGCCTGGTCACGGATAAAAGTGTCGGCACGCGTCTCGTTCTTGAGCACCTTTCCTTAGTGTTATAATCTCGCCATGCCATACGATTTCAGCGGGTTTAAGAAAAATAGCGAG
>JBASCT010000035.1:0-5659 GCA_049651785.1 Minisyncoccia bacterium | reverse complement strand
AGCCACGCCCACGATTCTCGACAGCGTCTCGGTCGAGGCCCATGGCTCGAAGGTGCCGATAAAACAAGTCGCCTCAATCACGATCTCCGGGCCGAAAGCACTTCTCGTAACACCTTGGGACAAAAGCGTTGCCGCCGACATTGACCGGAGTATCCGCGAGGCGAATCTCGGACTCTCGGTTGTCATGGACTCTCAGGGCGTGAGAGTTTCGTTTCCCGAACTAACCAACGAGCGCCGAAATCTTCTTGTTAAGACGCTCAAAGAAAAGCTCGAGGACGCGCGGATTAAGGTTCGTGTCGAGCGGGAAAAAGTTCTTGCCGACATAGACAAGAAGGAGAAGGACGGCAGTCTCAACAAAGACGACAAATTCAGACTCAAGAACGAGCTACAGAAACTTGTCGACGACGTTAATAAGAAATTTGAGGAACTCGCCTCAAAGAAAGAGAAAGAGATTTTGGAATAAAAATCGTGTCAATCCTTATTTTCCTCATAATTGTAAGTGCCCTGATTATTGTCCACGAACTCGGGCATTTTCTCGTGGCGCGAAAGTTCGGTATCAGAGTTGACGAGTTCGGTCTCGGCTTTCCGCCGAGGGCGGCAAAACTTTTTACCTGGAAGAACACACCGTTCACGCTCAACTGGTTACCCTTCGGCGGTTTCGTTAAAATCTTCGGGGAAAATCCGAACTCCGAAGAGGGTGATACAACGTCAAGCGAGAGCTTTGTTTCAAAAAATCGCGCGATACAATCGGCGGTTTTAATCGCGGGCGTCGCTGGGAATTTCCTCTTTGCCTGGGCGCTTTTCTCGCTCGGATTTATGACTGGGATCCCGGCTCCAGCAAGCGATTTTCAGACCGAAAATGTCCGTACCCTAGTTACTACGGTTCTGCCCGGCTCCCCAGCCGGAGATGCGGGTCTGAGGTCGGGTGACGCCATAATTTCAATCTCAAGGGGCGAGACTGCCTCCGGCCTTAGTCCTGAAGAGATTTCTCTGTTTATAGCTCAATCCGAAGACCCCTTGGTCTTTGGTATCGATCGGGGAGGGGAAATATCGGAAAAAACGGTTGTGCCCGAGACGGGGATTATCGGCGAGAGGCCCGCTGTTGGTATTTCTATGGAACTTATAGGTACGGCGAAACTTCCGCCGCCTGAAGCGCTGTGGCAAGGTCTTAAAACAACTTCGTCTCTTACCTTGGCGACGGCCTCAGCTATCGGCAGTTTTATTTTCGAGGCTCTGGGCGGCAAGGCCGACCTCTCCGGCATTACCGGTCCGGTTGGTATTGTCGGTATGGTGGGGGACGCGCGCGAACTTGGCTTCGGCTATCTCCTGACATTCACGGCGCTCATCTCGATTAATCTCGCCGTCATCAACCTCCTGCCGTTTCCGGCCCTCGACGGCGGGCGATTGCTTTTCGTCGGCATTGAAGCTCTGACTCGTCGCAGTATCCCCGCGAGAGTCGCCAATGTTGCCAATAGCATCGGCTTCGCGCTCCTTATTTTCCTCATGGTGCTCATCACGATTCAGGACGTCAGAAATATTTTCTAAACTTTGTTTTTAGCTCGGTTTTTTGTAGAATGGTGCGATGCGACAAAGCGAGCTTTTCACTAAAACAAGAAGGGAAGCGCCGAAAGACGAGGAGGCCAAAAATGCCAAGCTTCTCATCAGGGCGGGCTTTATAAATAAGGAAATGGCTGGGGTTTACGACTTCCTGCCACTGGGTCTCAGGGTTTTGAATAAAATTGAGAATTTGATTAGGGAGGAGATGAATAAAATCGGTGGGCAGGAATTATCTCTCGCCGCTCTTCAAGGCGAGAAAAATTGGAAGGACACGGAAAGGTGGGAGCTGGGCGAAGATGATATTTGGTTTAAAGCAAAGCGAAGAGGGGAACAATTTTTGGGTTTGGCATTTACCCACGAAGAACCTTTAACGAAGATATTAACCTCACATGTAAGCTCTTACAAAGACTTACCCCTTTATATATATCAATTTCAAGCGAAATTCAGGAACGAACTTCGCTCGCAGAGCGGCGTGATGCGTACTCTGGAATTTGTGATGAAGGATTTGTATTCGTTTTCGAGCTCGGAAGATGAGCACAATAAATTCTACGAAAGAGTGAAAGAAGCGTATCGCAGAATTTTCGACCGTGTCGGTATCGGTGAATCTACTTATCTCACCAAAGCTTTGGGCGGGAGTTTTTCGGCTTTTTCTCACGAGTTTCAGACCGTGACAGAGGTCGGGGAGGATACAATTTTTATAACTAACGAAGACAAGAAGGAGGCCGTGAATAAAGAGGTTGAGACCCCGAGCGGCTTAAAGGAAAGAAGGGCGGTGGAAGTCGGCAATATCTTTTCTCTTGGCACACGATTTTCCGAGAAGCTTGGGCTTGTATTTGCCGACAAAAATGGCGAAAAAAGGCCTGTAATTATGGGTTCTTACGGTATTGGTCTCGGGCGGCTCATGGGCACCATTGTCGAGGTTCTTTCGGACGAGAAGGGGATTGTCTGGCCGGAATCGGTCGCGCCTTTTCAAGTTCATTTATTAGCTTTAGGTGTTGGGTCTGATAAACGTGCTGACCAAATATATAAAACCCTTAGCTCAAAAGGTATCGAGGTTCTATATGACGATCGTGATTTACGTGCTGGAGAAAAATTTGCTGATGCCGATCTTATTGGAATTCCAAAACAAGTTTTGGTTGGAAACAAGGAACCAGAAATGCTAGAGGTACAAGACAGATCGACTGGAGAAAACAAAAAAATGTCTCTCGAACAACTTGTTAGAGAACTTACAAAATAATGAAACTTTTCGGCAAAAAAGGTTTGAGAAATCTTTTCTCGCACGATATTGGCATTGACCTGGGTACGGCGAACACCTTGGTGTACCTTCGCGGTCGAGGCATCGTGATTAACGAGCCCTCGGTTGTCGCCGTCAACCAAAAGACGGGGCAAGTGGTCGCCGTCGGCACCGAGGCTCGGGCCATGCTCGGCAGGACCCCCGGCCACATTCTTGCTATCAAACCCTTGGTTGACGGCGTTATCTCTGACTTCGAAATTACCGAGGAGATGGTGAGCTACCTTTTGGGCAAGGCCACGAGGGGGGTGAATAAAGTTATGAGTCCGAGGGTTGTTGTCGGGGTACCTTCCAATATTACAAATGTTGAAATTCGCGCCGTTCGCGACGCCACGAGAAATGCCGGCGCGGGTGAAGTGCATATAGTCGAGGAACCGATGGCCGCGGCCATCGGTATGCGTCTGCCGATTCATGAACCGGTTGGCAATATGGTCATAGACATCGGGGGCGGTACCTCAGACATTGCCGTGATTTCCCTCGGCGGCGTCGTTAGGTCTAAAAATTTGCGCGTCGCCGGAGACAAATTTAACTCTGATATCATTGCGCACGCGAGGAACCAGTTCAAAGTGCTTTTGGGCGAGAAAACCGCCGAGGCGGTCAAGGTCTCCATCGGCTCGGTTTTACCTACTCACGCACCGCTCGAGATGGCCGTTAAGGGTCGAGATCTGGTAACGGGTCTGCCGAAAGAAATTATCATAACCGACAACGATGTCCGCGACGCGCTTTCACAGTCTATGGAGAGCCTGATCGAATCCATTAAAGAAGTTCTCGAGTCGTCGCCACCCGAGATTTTGAGCGATATTATGCAAAGGGGAGTCTATCTCTCGGGTGGGGGCGCTTTAATCAAGGGGCTTGCCGAACTAATCGAGAGCGAAATAAACGTGCCAGTTTATGTCTCCGACGACCCTCTGACGACGGTAGCCCGGGGCACGGGTATTATCCTCGAAGATCTGGGGAAATTTAAAGATGTTCTTATAGAAAATGAAAGCGAATTACCTCCCAAAAAATAGGTCGAAAACACGCTATTTAAAAAGTAGCCTGTTGCTTGTCGCGGTCTTTGTCATCGGGGCGGCGATTTTCTCCGTTTTTGACGGATTTATTCTTTCCGCCCTCTCGCCGTTATGGAAAACGGAGAACGCGGTTGAAAGAAATCTAAAGAACATCTCTTCCTTCTTCTCGTCCCGCCTCCAACTTGAAAAGGAAAACACGCTACTTAGAGAAAGAATTTCGTCACTCGAGCTAGAGCGCGCGGCTTCCGTTGGCACCGAGACAAGACAGATACTTCTTGAGCTTCTGGGTAGAAAGGGCGAAAAAGAGATTGTTGCGACAGTCTTGACGCGCCCGCCGCAATCTCCCTATGACGTGGTTGTCATAGATGCTGGCCTCGACGAATCCTTGGCGGTAGGTTCAAAGGTCTTTCTGCCGGAAGGAGTATTTTTAGGCACTGTTTCCGAGGTCTTTTACAGCCAGGCTCGGGTTACCCTATTTTCCGCTTCTAAGATCGAGACACCGGCGGTTCTTGAAAGAGGGGGACTGCCCGTGACCCTCGTCGGTGTCGGCGCCGGAAACTTCACCATTACTCTGCCGCAAGACACTTTGGTAGAGGCGGGGGACAGGATTCTCTCGGCAGACATCTCTTCCCGCCTCTTGGCCGTGGTCGGAGGAACTGAAAGCGAGCCGACAAGTTCTTTCAAAGAAGCTTTAGCCAAGAGTCCGGTCAATATTTTCAACATGAGATTTGTCATCGTTGCGCCATGATTAGAAGAATTTTTGCTTTAATTGCGGTTCTCCTTTCAATCCTCTTCTTGCCTTACTGGCTTTATGTGCCCATGCTTTTGGGGGCGATACTTATTTTTCCGTTTTTCTGGGAAGGAATTATTCTTGCCCTGCTCATAGACGTCATTCACGAGGGTGCCATTAAAACATTCGGTGATATTTTTACCTCTTTCGGTTTTTACACCCTGCTCTTATTGATAATTCTCCTGCCTTTGAGAGAGAGGCTCCGCTACCATGCTTAAAAGACTCTGGCGCGTTTTAAGAAAAAAATTAAATCCCTCCTGGCACTCCGGTGTTCAATATCGCGATATTAATCCCGAGGATGTTTTCCTCGATTCGGCCAATTTGCCCGACTTTGACGGGAGCCGTTTCGAAGGCAGGATAGAAAAACCGGTTGGCGATAAAACATTTCTTGCGGCCAAAATTGTTTTGGTGCTCGTGGTTTTTGTCTTGGTCTCGCGACTCTGGGCGCTCGGTGTCAAAGATGGGGAAATTTATGCCCAGATTTCGGACAACAACCGCCTTGAGCAAACCATTATTTTCTCCAATCGCGGCCTTATTTACGACAGAAATATGAAGGAACTCGCAACGAATGAGATTCGAGAAGAGAATTCTGATTTCGCCGGCAGGGTTTACGCGCCCGTCTCCGGCTCGGCCCACGTGACGGGCTACGTTAAGTACCCGTTAGCCGATAAGTCCGGGTTCTATTATGAAGAGAATTATCGCGGTAATGATGGAGTGGAAATGAGCTTTAACGAAGAGCTCGGCGGTACCAACGGTCTTAGGCTGAGAGAGACAGATGCCCTGGGCACCGTCACCTCGGAGTCGGTGATAAGGAGACCACAAGACGGCGAAGAGCTTATCCTCTCCATCGACTCGCGGCTCTCCGAGGTTTTGTACAAGTCGATGTCGAGTCTCGCGAGAGACAAGGGTTTCGTCGGCGGCGCGGCAGGGATGATAGACGTTAAGACGGGAGAGATTGTCGCCCTCTCACGCTTCCCCGACTATAGCTCAAATGTCATGACCGACGGCACC
>JBASCT010000034.1:0-9641 GCA_049651785.1 Minisyncoccia bacterium | reverse complement strand
CATCCGCACCGTGCTTCTTGGTTCTCCGGGCGAGACCAAGGAGATAAAGTTTTCCGTCGAGTATAAAGTCAAGGGTTCCAACGCGACTTTCTATAAGGACAAAATCTTCGAGATAACCATAGGCGAGACGCCCGTTACTCTCGTCGTTGAGAGCCCGGAATCTGCAACCTCGGGCGAAGAATTCAGCACCATCGTCACGATTAACATGCGATCGGGCGAGGTACTTAGAAACGCCGTCCTGAAGGTCGAGTATCCGTACGGCTACAACACCACCAGTGCCGCGCCGAGCGCCGTGATGGACAACAATCTTTGGTCTCTTGGCGACCTCGCTCCGGGTGATGAGAAAAAGATAACAATCAAGGGTCGCATTGTCGGAGAAGATCAGGAAGAAAGAACTTTCCGCTTCTATGTCGGCGTTGCCGACGGCAGCGGCACGAATTATAACCCCAGGGTTATTGTTACCTCGGCATTCAATACCGTCGGTATTGAAAGGCAGCCCATCGGCCTGGAAGTTACATTCAATGGCGACAATGTCTCTACCTATATCGCCCCCGCCGCTCGCCCCGTCGCCCTCGCCATAAAATATACGAATAATCTTTCCTACAAGATTTTCAATCCGCGTCTGGAAGTCATAATTTCCGGCACCGCTCTGGATAAATCCTCAGTGGTGGTTGGGAACAACGGCACCTATGACCAGGCGAGGTCGCTGGTCTCTTGGGATCTTAGAAACTCAGCCGGCCAGCCCGAACTGGGGCCTGGGGAGAAGGGCTCCGTCTCCCTGCGGCTTGCTTCGCTTACCGGCATTCTTCTGCCGGCGAGCGCGCGCGATATTCGCCTCGATTTCACTATTTCAGGCGTGCCGCTCACCGGGGTTGGTCAGGAAACCTTGGTTATAAAAGAGACCCGCAATGTCAAAATCTCTTCACAAGTCAACTTCACTTCAAAGATACTTTACTCTCTCGGCTCGTTCGCCAATAGTGGCCCAATTCCGCCGAAAGTGGGGGAGGAGACGACTTATACCGTCGTCTTTAGCGTCGGCAACACCCAAGGCGACATCAACAACGCGAAAATTACCGCCAGCCTCGGTCCGGGGGTAAGGTGGCTCGGCGCTTCAAGTTTTGAGAGTGAGGATATTTCCTACGATGAGGCATCGAACCTCCTAACGTGGGACATGGAGAGACTGCTTTCGGACACTGGCTTTGCCTCTGCCTCAAGGGAGATTTCGTTCCAGGTAGCTCTGACGCCGTCCTTGAGTCAGGTGGGTACGGCGCCGAATCTTGTCACGGGCATCGTCTTTACTGGCCGCGATAACGCCTCCGACAATCCGGTAACGGTCACCAACCCGCCCCTGACGACGCGCCTCTCGAACGATCCCGTCTTTATTCAGGGTGATGATATAGTGGTCAAATAATGGTTCGATAAACTCACCATAAATGAACAAAAAAGATTTAGATTTAATGGATAAAATTGTCGCTCTTTGCAAGAAAAGGGGGTTTATCTATCCGAGTTCGGAAATTTACGGCGGGTTCTCCGGTTTCTGGGACTACGGACCTTTGGGCGTGGAGCTGAGGCACAACATCAAGCAGAGATTCTGGGACAAGTTTGTCTCCGGCCGCGAAGAAATTTACCCCGTGAGCACCTCGATTATCATGTCGCCGAAGGTCTGGGAAGCGTCAGGACATGTCGGTACTTTCGCCGATCCAATGGAAGACGGGGAGAAATTCAACACGATGTTTAAAACTTCCATTGGCGCCGGTGAGGAAGCAACGGTATCGTATCTTCGTCCGGAGACGGCACAAGGGATGTTCACCAATTTTAAAAACATTATTGACTCGTTCCACCCGAAGCTTCCTTTCGGCATCGCCCAGATCGGCAAGGCGTTCCGAAACGAGATTTCACCGAGAGACTTCCTCTTCCGCTCGCGCGAGTTCGAGCAGATGGAGATCGAGTACTTCGTGAGAGAAAAAGAGGCCAAAAAAGCTTTCGAGACCTGGCAGAAGGAAATTCATTCTTGGGCCGAAGAGATTGGTTTGGCCAAAAAGTTGTTGCATGAAGTTAAAGTGCCGGCCGAAGACAGGGCCCACTACTCCAAAGAAAGTGTTGATTTCGAATTTGACTTCCCGTTCGGCAGAAAAGAGCTCTATGGTCTCGCGTACCGCACGGATTTCGACCTGAGGAACCACTCTGCCGCCTCCGGCGCTGACCTTTCTTACTTTGACGAGGAAACGGGGGAGAGATTTAGTCCGCACTGCATCGAGCCGACCTTTGGTGTCGATCGCACGGTTTTGGCCGTGCTTGTCTCTGCCTACAGCGAGGATGAGCTCGGCGGCGAGTCGAGGGTATTCCTTAAATTCAAAAAGGACATCGCGCCGGTGCGTGCCGCCGTTTTCCCGCTTCTTAAAAATAAGCCCCAGCTTGTCGCTCGGGCGCGTGAGGTTTACGACGAGCTTAAAAAACACTTTTCCAACATCGAATTTGACGACAACGGCAACATCGGCAAGCGTTACAGAAGACAAGACGAAATCGGCACGCCGTTTTGCGTTACCATAGACTTCGACACCCTCGAGGACGGGACCGTAACGCTCCGCGACCGAGACACCGGCGAGCAGAAACGCACGAAGATTGAGAATTTGAAAGAAAGCATCAATTAGGATATTCTGTTTCCTTAATGAAGTTTAAGAAAACCACATTACCTAATGGTTTGAGAGTCATTACTGTCCCTGTCGTCGGGAACCCTTCCGTCATGGTCATGGTTATGGTTGAAACCGGCTCTAACTATGAGACTAAGAGCGAGAACGGCCTCTCACACTTCTTGGAACACGTGTGCTTCAAGGGGACCACTAACAGGCCGACTGTTAACGGCATAGCCGCCGAGCTTGATGGTCTCGGTGCGAAAACCAATGCGTTTACCTCAAACGAATACACGGGCTACTACGCTAAAGCATCAAGAAAACACCTTCCAAAACTCGTTGAAATAATTGCCGATCTTTATCTCAACCCAACCCTACCTCAAGAAGAGATAGAAAAGGAAAGAGGGGTCATTCTAGAAGAAATTAATATGTATGAAGACTTGCCCCAGAGAAAGGTCGGTGACGTTTTGGCAAGACTTATGTATGGCGATACCTCTATCGGCAGAAGCACCTTAGGTGTGCCAGAGACTATAAAAAGATTGAATCGCAAGGATTTCGTGAATTACAGGAAAAGACATTACGTTGCCTCGTCAACCGTGGTCATCATTGCTGGAGATGTAAACGATAAATTGGTTCTTAAGGAGGTCAAGAAAAATTTTGACGGCATATCAACCAACAAAAAAATCTCAAGGCCCGCAGTTAAAGAAAAACAGACGTCGCCAGCTCTCTCAATTCTTAAAAAGAAAACAGATCAGAACCATCTAATTATGGCTTTTCGCTCCTATGGCGCGAAAGATAAACGACTTCCTGCCCTGTCTTTGCTGGCGGGAATCTTGGGCGGGGGAATGTCTTCAAGATTGTTTTATAAACTTCGTGACGAGATGGGGGCCTGTTACTATGTCAGAGCGTGGCACGACCAATCTAAAGACCATGGTGTTTTTGGTATATCGGCGGGTATAAATCTTCTCCGCACCAACGAAGTTACAAAAGTTCTTGTGGAGCAATGTAAAAAACTTACTAAAAATCTTGTATCACCCGAAGAATTAAATAAAGCAAAAGAATATTATATTGGCCACTTGCACATGGATACCGAAACCACAGATTCTATAGCCGAATTTTATGCTGAACAAGAAATTAATGTCGGCCAATTAAAATCCACCAAAGAACTTGAAAAATTGATTCGCGCCGTCACAGCTGAGGATATTTTGGCCGTAGCTCGGGATATATTTAAAGGTCGTAATTTGAATCTCGCGATGGTTGGCAATGTTACGAACGGCAAAAGTCTGAAAAAGACTCTTTCTTTCAAATAATGATATTATGTCAATATTAATGGTATGCAGAAACTCGACATAACTTTTGCCAGCTGGGTACGCGCAGGCATTGTTTTGGCCCTTGGTTACGCGCTCTTTCTTATTAGCGACTTGATTCTTGCTCTCATTACCTCGGTTGTTATCGCTTCAGCCATTGAGCCCGTTGCGGTTTGGGCGAAGAGGAAAAATATACCGCGACTGCCGGCGGTTGTCTCGGTTTTTATCTTATCGGCAGTCGGGCTGGTCGCTCTGTTTTACTTCTTAATCCTGCCTCTGGCCGGCGAGATTTCCGGGCTTATTAGGACTCTTACGATTTATTTCAACTCCGTCTCTGACGGCGGACTTCTTTCCGATATGTTTAAGACCCAGAATGTCTTCGGCGGCTTTGACACCCCGGCTATAGTTAAGGAGCTCAGCACGTACCTGAACTCGCTTACCACCCTTCTCTCTCAGGGCATATTCTCGAGCCTTTCCCTCATCTTCGGCGGTATCTTCAACTTCATTTTGATTCTCGTTCTGTCCTTCTATCTCGTAGCCCAGGACGACGGTATTTCCAAATTTCTCAAGGCAATAGTACCTCTCAAACATGAGGAATACGCTGTCGGTCTCTGGCGACGTTCACAGAGGAAAATTGGTCTCTGGATGCAGGGACAGCTCGTTGCTTCCGCCTTAGTCATGCTTCTCGTCTACGTGGGTCTGCTTATCGCCGGCGTGCCGAATGCTCTTCTTCTCGCGGTGCTTGCCGGAGTTTTCGAACTTGTACCTTTCGGCTCGATTGTCGCCGCCATTCCCGCTGTTTTTATCGCCTATGTGACAGGTGACTTGACCCTCGCCCTGATTGTCGTTGGTATTTATGTCGTGGTTCAGCAGCTTGAGGGCCACCTAATCTATCCTATGATTATGAAGAAAGTGGTGGGGGTTTCGCCCATGATTTCAATTGCGGCACTTGTCGTCGGCGGTATGCTCGCCGGTTTCTTGGGTGTTCTTATCGCGGTACCGGTAGCAGCCGCTATCATGGAGCTCGTCTCCGACCTAGAGGCGCGCAAGGTTAGCCAAGTTACCGCCAAAACGGGAACACCTTCCTAGAGAGACATGTTCAGGAAAAAAAGTTTTTAAGCCGAAGGCTCCCCTTTGGGGCATCACAATAAAATGAAAACATTTTACATCACGACGACGCTGCCTTACGTCAATGCCGAGCCGCACATCGGCTTTGCCTACGAGATTGTCGCAGCCGATGTCTTGGCCAGATACCACGCGAGTCTAGGCGAAGAAGTTTTCTTCAACACCGGCACAGATGAGCACGGCCAGAAAATTTTTAACGCCGCCGAGAAAGCAGGCGAAGAAGTTAGGAGTTATGTCAATCGCTACGCCAAGGAATTTCAAAAATTAAAGGCACTTCTCGAGCTCTCCGACAATTTAAGATTTATTCGCACCACCGAAGAGAGAAATAAAAGAGCCGCCGAGGCCCTCTGGCAGAGGTGCAAAAAGGACTTATACCTCAAGGAATTCGGAGGTCTTTACTGTGTCGGCTGTGAAAGATTTCTTTCGCAAAGAGATATTGTCGACGGCAAATGCGCGATTCATCAGACTGAGCCACAGAAACTCAAAGAAAAAAACTGGTTTTTCCATTTCAAAAAATACGAAAAAGAACTTCTTAAATATTTGAAGAACCAAGAAGTCATTATCCCTGATTGGCGTAGGCAGGAAGCCATAGATTTCGTTAAAGAGGGTCTTGAAGACTTCAGTATTTCTAGAGAGAAGTCGAGACTTTCTTGGGGTGTACCTGTACCGGGAGACGATATGCAAGTCATGTACGTCTGGTTTGACGCCCTGACGAACTACATCTCCACTCTCGGCTGGCCGAGCGAAGAAGGCGATTTTAAAAAGTTTTGGGAGAAGGGGCACACGCTCCAGATTGCGGGCAAGGACCAAGTACGGTTCCAATCTCTTATGTGGCAGGCGATGCTTATGTCGGCGGGTATTAAAAATACGGACCAAGTTTTCTATCACGGCTTCATAAATTCTGGTGGGCAGAAGATGTCCAAGTCTCTAGGGAACGTAATTCTTGTTAAAGATATGGTTGATAAATATGGGATAGACGGCACCCGTTACCTTCTTCTGAGGCACGTAAACCCTTTTGAAGATACGGATGTCACTTGGGAAAAGCTTGATGAGTGGTATGAGGCTGATTTGGTGAATGGGCTCGGTAATCTTGTGGCCCGTATTATGCAGATGGCTAGTCAATATCTTAATGATGTAGATAATTCAAAAGCTCGAGAAATGAAAGAAGTTGGCAAGCTTGTAGAAATTTTTGAATTTAATGGTGCTTTAGGTAGCATCTGGTCTTATATTTCTGATTTGGATGAATTAATACAAGAAGAGAAACCATTTGAAGTTGTAAAAACAAATAAAAAAAAGGCACAGAAGCAAGTTACTTTTTTAGTCAAGGAGCTTAAAAGAATTGCCGAAAATATTCAGTTATTCATGCCAGAGACTTCAGAAAAAATACTAAAGGCTATTAAAGAAAATAAGAAACCAGAAAACCTCTTTCCGCGCTTAAATGCCTAAATATTTCGACGTTCATTCGCACCTCAACTTCTCAAGCCACTGGCGGGACTTCAACGATGTTCTGAAAAGACTCAAGGAGAGCGGAACGCACACCATTGCCGTCGGCACAGACCTCGAGTCCTCAAAGAAAGCCGTGGAACTTGCCGAAAAGCACGAAGAAATCTACGCCTCAATAGGCATTCATCCCGTAGACAATCCGAGCGAAAGTTTCGACAAGCTTGAGTTCGAAAAATTAGTTGGGCACCCCAAGGTCGTTTTAATAGGGGAGTGCGGCTTGGACTTTTTCCACGCCGAGAAAGATGCCGATTACACCCGCCAGGAAAAACTTTTCCTAGACCAGCTAAATTTCGCCATTTTACATAACAAACCTCTGATGATTCACTCGAGGAATGCCTACAGCGAACTCCTCGAGATCCTCGAGCCCCTTAAGGTAAAGCATGGCCCGAAGCTCAGGGGCAATATCCATTTCTTTGCCGGAGATGTAGAGACCGCGAAGCGCTTTTTTGAACTCGGATTCACCCTCTCATTCACCGGTGTCATCACTTTCGCGCGCGACTACGACGAGGTCATCAGGTCTGCTCCAATCGAGAATATTATGTCGGAAACGGATTCTCCCTACGTCGCCCCAGTGCCCCACAGGGGTAAAACCAATGAGCCAGCATATGTGCTCGAGACGGTAAAGAAGATTGCCGAGATCAGAAATGAAGATTTTGAGACTGTGAGAGCCGCTCTTGTCAATAACGCGCTTTCTATGATACGCTAGCAGAACTTATGAAAAATTCGGTGAAAAGCGGCGACGGACTTTCGGTATACGAACTCTGTTTTTTAATTTTGCCGAGCATTCCCGAAGACAAGCTCTCCGACGCCGTCGACCTTATTCGCCAGGTCGTCTCTAAAGCAGGGGGTAAGGAGATTGATGCCGAAGAACCCTTCAAGTATCCGCTCTCTTACGAGATGTCGAAGACTGTCGGCTCCAGTCGCTATGTCGTCTCGGAGGCGTATCTTGGCTGGCTCAAATTCGAGCTCGAACCGTCAAAGGTCTTGGAGGTAAAAGGGGGAGTCGATAAAGTAAACGAGGTATTGCGATTTATCCTGCTAAAGGTACCGCGCGAAACTACTTTCACCTTCGCCAAAGCTCGCGCCAGAGCCCTTGAGCGCGAACGGGAGAAGGGGAGAGTAGCCGAGGAAGGGGCATCACCTAGCCCAGTTGAAGAGCAGGTGCTAAACTAAATTTATGTATCTCAACCGCGCCATTCTTGTCGGCAATCTTACCCGCGACCCCGAGCTTCGCTCTCTGCCTTCGGGTATTCAGGTCGCCGCTTTCGGTGTCGCAACCAATCGTGTCTGGCGCGACAAGAACGGAGCCAAACAAGAAGCCACTGACTTCCATAACGTCGTCGTTTTCGGCCGGCAAGCCGAAACCACCTCTCAGTATCTCCGCAAGGGCTCCAGTGTCCTCGTCGAAGGCAGAATGCAGACAAGAAGCTGGGATGCCCAGGATGGCACTAAAAAATATCGCACCGAGATTGTCGCTGACAGGATTCAGTTCGGACCAAGGCGCGAGGGCACTGCTCCGGCTGCCGACAAGAAAGATAACCAAGAGCCGCCCGCTGACGCTATAGAGTATCCCGAGGAGAACGTGAACATTGACGACATTCCTTTTTAGTTCGACAAGCTCACTATAAATAATATGAAAAAGTCTAACTACCTTAAAGAAAATAAGATTGAATATGTCGACTACAAGGATATCGACACACTAAAACGGTTTATCAACCAGCACGCGAGAATCCAGTCGAGAAGACGCTCTGGCCTGCCTTCGAAGGCGGAACGGCAGGTCGCTCTTGCCATCAAACGCGCTCGCTTCCTAGGACTCCTGCCTTACGTGTCCCGTTAGACGGGACGTTTCTCGTTAGAGTTCGGGGTATAATTTAAGAGTGCGTATTCCTTACTTTTTACAGGGCGTGCTTTTCGGTCCCGTTTTCATCGGGCTGACCCTTGTTTTGAAAATAATTTGTCCCGTGCCGGCGGGGGCTGGCTGTTTTGCCGACCACTTGGCTATCCCGATTTTCCTGCCGCTTATTTTCATATACAAAATCCTAGAACAAGGCACAATTCTCGCCCATGAACTCCTTTTCCTGTTTGTCTACTGGAGCCTTGTCGGACTTCTTTTGGGTCTTATACTCGATCTGCGTAGAGCCCCGTCTCAGTATTCACCCGAACAACGTCCCCCTCTTTGATAAACATAGGTACCTGAATTTCGATTCCAGTTTCGAGTTTAACAGTTTTTGTGGCACCCTGGGCGGTATTGCCTCTAACGGCGGGGTGCGCTTCCGCAACCTTCAAGTCCATTTTTATAGGAAGTTTTACGCCGATAATTTTGCCTTGCCCTGAAGGATTTGAAGGGTCAGCAAAGAGCATCACGTCGATTACGATATTAGGTTTCATAAATTTTGCTCCCGGTCCGATAGTACCCTCATCGAGCTTGAAGCGTTTTGAAGGGTCGTTTAACTCGGAGAACCAGTATTCACCCTTCGTGGTGTAAAGATATTTTACCTCACGTTTGTCGATTTCGGCTTCCTCGACTTTTTCCGAGACGTGGAAGGAGCGCTCCGTGACTCGGCCAGTTATTAAATTCTTGAGCTTTGTAGCGTTAACCGGCTTTCTCTGCTGTTTGCGGAAGACGTGCGAATCGATCACCTCCCAAGGTTCATTGTCGAGAATAATATATTTCCTTTCAGTGATTTCACTGTACTCGAGCATAGGAGATGTATTCTACTCGCTCTTGAGCTTTTGTCTAATTTCTTTAAGAATCTCTCCTGAGACTTTTTTATTTTCACGGAGGAATTGTCGAGTTGCATCATAACCACGCCCAAGCTTCGTATCGCCATACTCGTAAGAATTACCAGATTTTTTCATAATGCCAAATTTTTCTCCCAGAGCAATCAGTTCTCCTTCCCGTGAGATTCCTTCGTTATACATAAGGTCAAATTCTGTTTGTCTAAATGGGGCTGCTACCTTGTTTTTGACCACTTTCACCCTAGTTCTCCCACCCATAACTTCTTCTCCTTTCTTAATCTGGGCAATACGACGAATATCAAGACGGACAGAAGTGTAGAACTTAAGTGCCTTACCG
>JBASCT010000033.1:0-1678 GCA_049651785.1 Minisyncoccia bacterium | reverse complement strand
GCTTTAACTTGGGCTTCTAAAGGTTTTGGATAATTTTTTCCATTGTCGTAAAAATAAGAACAAACTTCTGTTGAAATTGTAAATCCAGAAGGAACTGGCAGTCCCAATCGGGTCATGCCATGAAGATTAGCCCCTTTGCCCCCCAACAGATCCTTCTGATGTTCTTGGCCATCTGCTTTCCCACCCCCGAAACAGAAAACCATTCTTGGACCCACCGTTTTAGCGGTTCCAGTTTTGGAATTTCTCTTCGATGTAGGGGATGAGGTTTTGAGCACTGACCCTTTCTTGGACCATGCTGTCCCTGTGCCTGACCGTAACTGTGTGGTTTGAGAGAGTGTCATAATCGATCGTCACTCCTAGTGGTGTTCCTACTTCATCTTGGCGACGGTATCTTTTGCCAATCGATCCCGCATCGTCCGTCGTAATGCGAAATCGTTTTTTCACATCTGAAAAAATCTTGTCGCTATATTCTGTAAGCTCTGGCTTTTTCATCAACGGGTAAATAGCTACTTTGTAAGGAGCGAGGTTTGGATGAAATTCGAGCCAAATTCTTTCGCCATCTGAGCGATAAGCATCCACAAGTGCGACTAATAATGTTCGATCACAACCAGCTGAGGTTTCGATAATGTAAGGAATGTAATGTTCTTTTCCTGCCTCATCAAAATATTCCAGTTTCTTTCCGCTGAATTGCTGGTGTCGGCCTAAATCAAAATCTGTTCTGTTATGAATTCCCTCTAACTCTTGCCAACCGAACGGAAACTCATACTCGATATCAAATGCGGCTTTCGCATAGTGGGCGAGTTCACCCGGACCGTGTGCGTGGAAACGCAATTTATTTTTTCGAATTCCGTTATCGAGGTGCCACTGAATTCTAGTCTGCTTCCATTTTTCAAACCAATCCGTGTCTGAACCGGGCTTAACAAAATATTGCATCTCCATTTGTTCAAACTCACGCGTTCTAAAAATAAAATTGCCTGGAGTGATTTCATTTCGGAATGCTTTTCCGATTTGAGCAATTCCAAAAGGCACTTTTTGGCGAGCAGCTTGCTGAACGTTTAAAAAATTAACGTAAATCCCCTGCGCGGTTTCAGGTCTTAAGTAGACAACAGATGCGGAATCCTCGAGTGGACCCATGAACGTTTTAAACATCAAATTAAATTGCCGTGGCTCGGTAAGTTCTCCGCCACATTCAGGACATTTCTTCGTCTCAAGCGCTTCCTTTGGAAGCTTATCGGCACGAAATCTGCTTTTACACTTTTTGCAATCGACTAAGGGATCGACAAATCCTGCGACATGGCCTGAAGCTTCCCAAACCTTCGGATGCATGAGAATTGCGGCATCGATACCTTCGATATCTTCTCGATCGGTCATCGCTCTCCACCAAAGTTGCTTGATGTTTTGCTTCAGCTCAATGCCCAAAGGACCATAATCCCAACACGCATTGATACCGCCATAGACTTCGCTAGACGGAAAAACAAACCCTCGTCTTTTGCAGAGCGAAACGAGGTCAGCCATTTCTTTTAGGTCTTGTGGAGGTCCTTTTTGGGTGGGTGTTGCGGTGTCGGCAGACATTAGAATGGAGATACCATACTAGGGGTGGCCTAGGGTATGAAATCTTGCGTATTCTCCGCCCTGTTTTACTAAATCATCGTGTCTTCCACGCTCAACAATGATGCCT
>JBASCT010000032.1:0-2700 GCA_049651785.1 Minisyncoccia bacterium | reverse complement strand
AACCTCTTCCCTACCCCCTTAACGTCCTTCAGTAAAATTACTTTCATTAATTTTGTCCCAAAAGTATTTCCACGGCCTTATCGAGCTGAGGGTCGCGACCCGCCTCCCTGTCCGCGGCCGTGTACTCTACAATATGGTGCGGTGTTATTCCGCCGTCGGAGATCGACTGGCCGTTGGGCGTGAGCCATCTCGCGATGGTAATCTTGAGCGAAGTTTCCTTCGTAATATCGACAAGTTCCTGAACCGAGCCCTTGCCGAAAGTTTTCGTGCCGACAAGAACCGCTCGGTCGTGTTCGGCCAGAGCGCCAGCGAGAATCTCGGAGGCGGAGGCCGAGCCGCCGTCTATAAGAATCACGAATTTGAGATTCTCATTGAAAACATCATAGCCCTTGCTGCGGTAAACCCGCTCTTTTTGTGAGGTGCCGAAGTCCTCTCTGACCACCACCTTGTTTGACGGCAGAAACCACGACGCCATGTCTATCGCCGCCTCGAGATAGCCGCCGGGGTTATTCCTGAGGTCGAGGATAAGTTTATCGCTCTTCGAGAGCATAAACTCGCGCAGAGCGCCTCGGAAAAGATTCGGCGACTGGGCCGAGAAGCTGTAGAGCTCTATGACGAAGATTCCTCCGGGGAGCTCTCGCGTGTTAATCGTCGGGATATTGATGATATCTCTCACGACCGAAATGTCCAAGGGCTCAGGCGCGCCGTCTCTTATGATGGTGAGTTTGACCGGAGTACCTTTTGGTCCTCGGATAAGTTGTACGGCATCCTCGGTTGTAAGCTTTGCCGTGCTCTTATCGTCGATTTCTATAACCTTATCGCCCGGCAGGATTCCCGCGCGCGCGGCCGGAGAATCCTTGAGTGGTGCAACAACGGTGATGGCGCCGTTCTGGGCCACCACTTCCATGCCAACGCCCTCGAAGTTGCCGCGGATGTCGGCCTGGAAAAGTTCCGACTCCACCGGCGGGAAAAAGACGGTGTAAGGGTCGCCGAGCGATTCGGTCATGCCCGAAATCGCGCCCCAAACCCGCTCCTGGTCGCTCACCTTCTCCGTCGAGGTGCCCGCGGGCACGAACTTCTCATTCAAGAGATTCCAAGCGCGCCAGAACGGCGAGAAGTCGACGTTAATCGGCTCGCCCGTCGCGATATTCTCGACGCCCGCGACACCTTGCGAAACCCTTTTCTCCCCCGCTTGGAGTCCAAGGTTGTAGCCGCCGACGGCGATAATTACTCCGAGAATAAGGAGTGCCGAATGCTGTCTGAAAAATTCCATTCAAAAGATTATAACATTTTTTGCCCGCCTGCACAGGCAGGTTATAATGAAGAAGTGCCATTAAGACTCCACAACACGTTCACGGGCAAGCTCGAAGTATTCAAGCCCATAAAGTCGGGAGAGGCGAGGCTCTATCACTGCGGCCCGACGGTTTACAACTGGGCGCACATCGGCAATTTGCGCTCGTACGTTTTCGCCGACGTCCTCCGCCGCGCGCTCGAGTACTCCGGTCTTAAAGTTTCGCAAGTCATAAATATTACCGATATCGGACACCTCTCGTCCGATGCCGACGAGGGCGACGACAAAATGGTCAAGGGTCTCAAGCGCGAGGGCTTGCCGCTTGATCTCGAAGGCCTCAAGAAACTTGCCGACAAATATGAGGGCGCGTTTAAAGAGGATCTGAAGCTTCTTAATATAAAGACACCCCAGCACTTCCCCAGAGCGACAAATTATCTCGCCGAAGACATTGAACTTATAAAACTTCTGGAAAAAAGAGGTTTTACCTACAAACTCGACGACGGCATCTACTTCGAGACCTCAAAGCTCGAAGATTACGGCAAGCTAGGGCGTCTCACGCCCGAGAGCGAGGCGGTCGCCCGTCTTGAAATGCGGAAAAAAAGTTCCCGCGACTTCGTCCTCTGGAAACTTTCGCGCGAGTCGCACCTCGGATTTGAGAGTCCTTGGGGCCGGGGTTTCCCCGGCTGGCACATCGAGTGCTCGGCGATGTCGAGGAAACTCTTGGGCCAGCCCTTCGACATCCACACCGGCGGTATAGACCACATTCCGATTCACCACAATAACGAAATCGCGCAGTCGGAGGCGGCCTATGAGACGCCGCTCGCTAATTTTTGGCTGCATAACGAATTTGTCACCGTCTCCGATTCTAAAATGGCGAAGTCGGAAGGAAATCAAATCGGTCTCAAAACTCTGAAGGAAAAAGGTTTCTCTCCCCTCGCCTACCGCTACCTGCTTTTAACGGCGCACTACCGGACGCCGATAAACTTTTCTTGGGAAGCGCTTGAGGCCGCCGAGAACGCTTACCGCAAACTCAAGGAATTTATGGCCACGGTGCCGGCCGACGGCGAGATTGAGAAGAAGCTTCAAAAAGAATTTCTCGAGGCCATCGAGGACGACCTCAACACGCCGCGCGCGCTAGCTACCCTCTCCAAGGTGATTAATAAATCAGCCAATCTCGCGAACGCCGGCGCTACTATTATTGATTTCGACAGAATTTTGGGTCTTAATCTTAAATATGACGAGTCTCGTATCCCCAAGGAAGCTCTCGAACTTAAAAAGAAACGGGAACTGGCGCGTAAGGGCAGTAACTTCAAAGAGGCCGATAAAATAAGGCAGGAAATAAAGAAAATTGGCTACGATGTAATCGACTATGATAGCGACAAGTCCTCTCTATTAGAGAGCGCCTAAGC
>JBASCT010000031.1:0-32261 GCA_049651785.1 Minisyncoccia bacterium | reverse complement strand
CCTCAAATAGAATAAGTGTGGCTTTCCAACTACGCACTGTTCGTGCTTACGATGTTTCCATGATACCGAACTTCTTCGTCGGCACAACCATATCGTACTCATCGAGGCTGATGAGCGGAAGTGCATCAAGACGACCACCGCCCTTATCTCCGGTTCGTAGGTTGTCAATGGCTTTCGTGAGCTCATCTTTCGACCAATGACATTCCTCGCTTGCCAGAGCGGCCTCAATCAGTTGCTCTGATGTGCCCTTGATGACCCTTCCTGCTTTTTCATAATTCTCGGCAAGAAGATGGTAAAGAAACCACTCTGGTCCGAAGAGCGCAAAGTTGGCTGCGCCGAAGGCAAATGGATTCACTCTAATCATCTTAGTCTCCTCAAGGTACAAATATTCTAACTAGAATATAACACGTCTGTTATGAATAGTCAAATCAATTGTTCTGGGCGGGGAGTTTCTCTCCTTACAGGAGCGGTACACCGTTCGCATCGTACTCGCTTCGCTCCGTGCGATAAGCTCAAGGTCTTCGAATCCTGCCCCGCGAGTGAATCAATTCACTCGCTCGGCGCATCTAGAAATTAAAAATCAGCCCGCACAAAGGCGGGGCAATTTTTAATTTGGTGCGCCGGGCAGGATTCGAACCTGCGTAGGCCTAAGGCCGCCAGATTTACAGTCTAGTGCGATTGACCACTCCGCCACCGACGCGAGCAAACGAGGAGAAGAGGATGCTAGCATACTCTAGCTCCGAGTGCCGCTCGCGCCTCGTAAAGAGACGCGAATAATCAATTCTAAAGGAAAAGGCGGCTTGTTGCAAAAAGATTACGAAAGAGCGGGTTCTTTGTTTATGGCAACCGTGCTTGCCGAGTTGGAGCGACGGCTTTTCTTAATATCGAAAGCGAAGGCGCCGTCCTTGACGTCGACAAAGACCGTGCCACCCGAGAGCACCTTGTTGGTTATCATCATGGAAGCAATTGGATTAAGAATCTTGTCTTGAATCAGACGCTTCAGAGGGCGCGCGCCGTACTGCGGGTTGTAGCCGTCGCGGGAGAGAATTTCGAGAGCTTGGTCTGAGACCTTGAGAGTAATCTCTTTGTCGGCGAGACGCTTCTCGACGATGTCCACTTGGATTTTAACTATTTCTTTAATAACTTCTTTCGAAAGAACGTCAAAGACGATGATGTCGTCGAGGCGGTTGAGAAACTCCGGTCGAAAATGTTCCTTAAGAGCGGAAAGAACCTTTTCTTTAACATTGGCATAATCATTTTTCTCCCCGTCGGAGAAGCCAATAGACTGCATCTTGTCTATGAACTGGGCGCCGATATTCGAGGTCATTATGATAACGGTGTTTTTAAAGTTGATGACCCTACCCTTGGCATCCGTCAGGCGACCGTTGTCGAGAATCTGGAGGAGGACGTTAAAGACCTCGGGATGCGCCTTCTCTATCTCGTCAAAAAGGACGACAGAGTAGGGTCGGTGTCTGACAGACTCGGCGAAGGTTGAACCTTCCTCAAAGCCGACGTAACCAGGCGGCGCGCCGATAAGTTTCGAGACAGAGTGTCTCTCCATAAACTCCGACATGTCGACGCGAATCAGGGCTTTCTCGTCGTCGAACATAAACTCGGCCAGGGCTTTGGTAAGCTCGGTTTTCCCTACTCCCGTGGGACCTAAGAAAATGAAGGAGCCGATGGGGCGATTGGGATCCGAGATGCCGGCGCGCGAACGCTTGACGGTGTCGGCAATTTTCTTGACGGCCTCGTCTTGGCCCACGATGCGTCGCTTGAGAAATTCTTCAATTCTCGCAAGTTTCTCAGCCTCTTCTTCGAGCATGCGTGATACCGGGATACCCGTCCAGCGGCTGACAACGAGCGCTATGTCCTGCGCCATAATCTCCTCCTTCAAGAGGCGCCTCGGACCCTGAAGTTTCTTGAGGCGTTTAGTTTTAATATCGAGCTCTTTCTCGAGACTGGGGATTTTGCCATAACGAAGTTCGGCTGCGCGAGAGAGGTCGGCGCGGGCCTCGGCAGATTCGGCTTCCAATCGCAAGAGTTCCAGGTTTTTCTTAATGCCTTTAATCTCACCGACAGTTTCCTTTTCGTTCTTCCACTTGAGCTCGGTCTCTGACGTCTTCTCGCGCCAGTCGGCAATCTCTTTGTCGATAGCCTTAAGACGCGTTTTCACTTTTGGATTTCTCGTCTCTTTCTTGAGGGCTTCTTTCTCAATCTCGAGCTTCATTATTTTCGAATGGGCGTCCTGAAGCGAGGGCGGCATGTTCTCCAAAGAAATCTTAAGAAACGACGCCGCCTCGTCTATAAGATCGACCGCCTTGTCGGGAAGGAATCTATCCGTGATGTAGCGAGCGGAAAGGGTTACCGCGGCCTGTATGGCTTCGTCGGTAATACGGACACCGTGGTAGAGCTCGTAGCGTTCCTTGAGTCCCCGCAAAATTGTCATGGCGTCCTCAGTCGAGGGTTCCTGAACATAGACCGGCTGGAAACGGCGAGTAAGAGCGGGATCCTTTTCTATGTGTTTCTGATATTCGCGAAGAGTTGTCGCTCCGATGGCGCGTAATTCTCCCCTCGCGAGCGAAGGCTTGAGCATGTTGGAAGCGTCCATGGAGCCCTCGGCGGCGCCCGCGCCAACGATGGTGTGAATTTCGTCAATAAAGAGGATTATCTTACCGTCGGACTTCTCGACTTCTTTAATAATATTTTTCAGACGCTCTTCGAATTCGCCTCGGTACTTGGTGCCGGCGATTAAGAGTCCGATATCAAGAGAAACGAGCTCCTTGTCCTTCAGAGACTCGGGCACGTTACCGGAAGCCATGCGGAGCGCGAGCCCTTCGGCGATAGCGGTCTTGCCCACACCCGCCTCGCCGATAAGAATCGGATTATTCTTCGTGCGGCGCGAGAGAATCTGGATAATGCGCGAGACTTCATCATCACGGCCGATAACAGGATCGAGTTTATTGGCCTTGGCCAGAGCGGTAAGAGACCTTGCGTACTTGGAAATCGCTTTGAATTTCTTGGCCTCTCGTTGCTCGGCTGGGCCAGATTTTCGCAGATCCTCAATAACCTTGATGACGGTTTGTCTGTCGATTTTAAACTTCTGAAGCAGGTCGCGCGCCTCGCTCGGCACCTCAAGAACGGCGAGGAAAAGGTGTTCGGTCGAGACGAACTCGTCCCCGAGAGACTGGGCTATTTTTGAACTCGACTCGATGGTGTGCGCGAGCTCGGGTGTGAGATATATCTGGTAGGAGGGCGAGATGGTCTGGCTTGTCTCGGCGCTCTCTATCGATTCGAGAGTGGTGTCGGTAAGAAAAACGCTGTCTACATTCATCCGGTCAAGGATGGAGACCGTCATGCTCTCTTCCTGGATGAGAAGGGCCGTAAGGAGGTGCATCGGATTGACATGGTTTTGACCCCGCTCCATAGCGAGTTCGTGCGCCTTTCTGATGACCTCCTGAGCTTTCGTTGTGAAGTGCTTAAAAGGTTGCATTTGCGCTATTTTAACACGGATTTAGTCGTTCGGCAAAATATTTCCGCCGCTTTTAAAACATCGCGTCTTTTGGTATCTCGGCCGAAAGAAAATCTGACGGTCGAGGTCGCAAGGTCTCCGAGACCCAGAGCGCGGATAACGGGCGAACCCTCTTCCCTCTCATCCGACGAGCAAGCAGAGCCGACAGAAGCAAGGACTCCTTCTCTGTCGAGTTTGAGTACCAAGAATTCGGCGAGAAGGCCGGGAATTGAAACACTGACGATGTTCGGGAGGCGGTTCTCGACTGGACCGTTTATCACTGCTTGCGGCAAATTTTGTCGAACAGAATCTATGAATTCTTTTCTCAAGATATCAAGGCGTTCTGATTCTTTGGCCCTGTCCCTCACAGCAATTTCGAGCGCCTTGGCGAAACCTACCGCGAGAGCGACGTTTTCCGTGCCGGCGCGGCGCCCGCCCTCTTGATTGCCGCCGAAGCTCGTCGGCTCGACTCTGACATCTTTCCGTAGAGCAAGAACGCCGGCACCTTTCGGCCCGTAAATTTTCGCTCCGTCCAAGGTCATGAGATCCGCGTTCAGTCTTTCCAGAGCAAGGTCTAAGTAATTCGGGGCCTGGCTCGCATCCGTGTGAAGCAGGGGGTATTCACTCCCACCCTCCTTCCTCGCCTCACGCACGATTCGACCGATTTTGGAGAGCGGCTGGACCGTTCCAATCTCGCCCTGAGCGAGTCCTACGGATACAAGAAAGGTGCTCTTCTTTAGAAAGCTTTTTAGTTTTTCGAGAGAAACCGTACCATCTTCTCCAACGGGAACGATACTTAATTCTCCTCCTCGCCTTTCAACCTCACGCGCCGCCTCGACGACCGCCGGATGCTCCACGCTAGAGATTATCAGGTGCGGCTTCTTGAAACTTTTCCGCGCGGCTTCATACGTGCCAAGAATCGCGAGATTGTCCGACTCCGTCCCGCCGGAGGTGAAAATGACGCCGGAAGCCGATATGCCGAGAAGCCGCGCAACGCTCTGGCGGCTCTCTGTAAGAGCGTTCTTCACTCCGAGCGCTTCGCGGTAAATCGCGGAAGGATTATAAAACTCCTTTGACCAATATTTTTCCATCACTTTAAATACCTCGGGTAAAATCGGAGTGGCCGAAGCGTAATCGAGAAAAATCCTTTTTTTCGGAAGCCAATTCATTACCGCCATTCTATAGTTCAGGCGTGTTTTTGCAATATTTCTGTGATAAGGTTAAAACCTATTTATGACTAAAAGTGCTGCACAAAAATCGCCTGCCCGACAATCAGGCGGGGGAGAAGCAAGACCGCCGGTCGTGGCGGTCTTGGGACACATCGACCACGGCAAGTCGACTCTTGTTGATTGCATAAAGAAAACAAACATTACGGCAAGCGAGGCGGGCGGTATCACCCAGCACGTCGGCGCTTACGAAGTGAGACACCGAACAAAAGACGGTCGGGAGACGATGATTACTCTTCTTGACACGCCGGGACACGAAGCCTTCAGCGGTATCCGTACCCGCTCGACAACCCTTGCTGACATGGCGATACTTGTCGTCTCCGCCGAAGACGGCGTTAAGCCCCAAACCGAGGAGGTTATTAAATACATCCGAGAATCTTCCCTGCCTTTCATCGTGGCTCTTACCAAGGTAGATAAGCCGACGGCAGATATCGCGCGCGCCAAACAGAGCCTCGCGGAAAATGAAATATACGTAGAAGGCTACGGCGGAGACACCTCCGTGGTGGATGTTTCGGGAAAAACGGGCAAGGGTGTCGACGAGCTCCTCGACATGATTTCTCTCATGTCGGAAATCAATGCGAAGGTGGCGACGAGAGACGTCCTCGGCTCCGGCGTTATCATCGAGACGAGAAGGGATGCCAAGCGCGGAGTCATCGCCGTGGGCATTATTCAGAACGGCACGCTCTCGACCGGCCTCTTCGCCGCCAGTCGGGGTGCAGTAGCACCAGTAAGATTCCTCCTCGATTCGGAAGGAAATCAAGTTGAGTCACTCTCCTTCTCGAGCCCGGTGCAAATAGCGGGTTGGGACGAGATGCCCGAGATCGGGGCTGAATTCAAAACCTTTTTGAAAAAAGAAGAGGCGCTTGAGTATGCGAAAACGGAGAAAAAGACCGCGGCGCCGAAAACCGCGGATAAAACATCGGAAAATATGACCCTCTTGCCGCTCGTAATAAAAGCCGACACCGCCGGTAGTCTCGAGGCGGTGCTCGGAGAGATCTCCGGCCTCGCGCGCGAAAGAATTGCCCCGAAAATAATTTTCTCTGGACTCGGCGGTATTAATGAAAACGACATCAAGCTCGCTTTATCCGGCAGTCGAGCGACCATCTTCGGCTTTAACGTCAAGACCGAGGCTAAGGCCGGACTTCTTGCTGAGCGTTCCGGAGTGCCGATATTCGATTTCAACATCATCTACGAGTTCGTGGATAAAGTTAAAGCACTTCTGGCGGAAAAAGAGCCGAGGATTGAGGTGGAAGAGACGGAGGGTCGGGCGAAGGTCCTGAAACTCTTTGACGCAAGCAAGGGTAAACAAATTTTGGGTGCGCGAGTTCTCGAGGGGCAGATTAAGCGCGGCGCGCAAATCAAAATTTTAAGAAGAGAAATAGAACTCGGACGCGGACGGATAAAAGAGCTCCAGCAATCGAAGATTGCGGCAGAGATGGTTAATGAAGGGATCGAATTTGGCGCCATGGTGGAGTCAAAGTTTGAGATTGCGCCGGGTGACACACTCGAGGCTATCAACCTAGTTACGAAATAGGATGAAGGAAGTAAAAAGAGAAATTGTCGCCGAGGTTCTCCACAGACTCGCCGCCGAATTCCTGCGGGACGAAGCCAGTCGCGCCTCGCTTCTGACCGTCACGAGGGTCGAAGTCTCCCCCACCGGCAAAGAGGCAAAAATATTTTTCACCACCCTGCCCGAATCACAAGAGGATACGGCTCTGAAATTCTTGGAGAGAAAAACACAGGATTTCAAAAATTACATAAAAAACGAATCAAGGATGGGAATCATCCCCCACATAGATTTTAAAATCGACTACGGCGAGCGCAACCGCCAGAGATTGGATGAATTAAGTAAAGAAAATTAAGCGGTGCGAGATGCCGGAATCGGACCGGCGCCCGATGCTTGGGAAGCACCAGTTCTGCCACTAAACTAATCTCGCTTGCCTTGACAATGATGCCAGAAACGCTAAAGTTACGCACGGAATTGTTGCTTCAAACCAAGACTAAGGGAGCAGTACGATGTCCAGAGTTCGGTTTTTCGTCATTTTGGCGTTAGCCGTGCTGTGCGTCGGCTGCGGCACGTCCTTCCTCCTACCCTCCTACGAGGATTCAAGGAAGACCCCCGGGAACGAGAGTCTCGAAGAGGCGCGACTCGCCTTCGAGCAAATCGTCGAGGGTAGCTCGACTGAAGTTGGGATACGCGCCCTGAAGTTCGGCGCACCCTTCACGGACGAAGAGCTTGTCGGACACCTGCGCATGAGCGCGGTCTTGACAGAGAGTCAGAGCGCGGGCTACGGCGTCTTCCTCGACGAGAGGATCAAGAACTGCATCAAGCGTGAGGACGCTTCAGAATCATGCAATCTCCTCGTCATCCGTGACGGACGTCACAAAAGTAAGGGGCAAGGAAATCCCCTGCTCTACTACACCGGCATCCGCCGTACGGACGAAGTGAGCTCCTGGGGCTACACCATCTGGCTCGTTCTCGAGAACGGGGTCGTCATCCACAAACAGTTCGAACCCTCGCAGTCCCCGACCAAGGTTGAGCGACGCGGCCGCGACTTCGGCCGAGTGGTCGAATACAAAGTTCGCCCTTGAACTCCTCCCCGCCCCGATATAGATCGGGGCTTTTCTTTCGGTGCGCCCACGAGGATTCGAACCTCGGACCATCTCCTTAAGAGGGAGCTGCTCTACCAACTGAGCTATGGGCGCATTTTACTTGCTACCAACTTGAGCCCCGCCCGAACGTACCGTTCGGTACGGGCGGGTATGGGCGCAAAGATAAAGTAGAGTATCACAGAAAAGCGGGCTTTTTTCAATTGTGATAAGGTAATAAAATTGGTTATTGGCGTAGTGGCGAAGTGGTAACGCTTCGGTCTGCAAAACCGACACGCACGGGTTCGATTCCCGTCTACGCCTCCCTGTCTCTGACAGGTATGCCCGGGTGGCGGAATTGGTATACGCGCACGACTTAAAATCGTGTCTCGCAAGAGGTGTGGGTTCGATGCCCACCCCGGGCACAAAAAAGCGGTTAGGGTTTCGGTTAATGAACTGCTAAAATAAACTGGTATATGTTATCACAGGAAATTCAAAATCTAATAAAAATACCACTTGTCCTCGTTGTGTTTTGGATGCTTCTTTCTGGTCTTTCACAGATGAGCATGGACATGAGCATGCTGGACGGCAAGGTAAACTGTCCATTCGGTAGTCATTCAATGGCAATCTGCCAGACGAACCCGATGGAGCATATTCAGGAATGGCAGAGCATGTTCACGATGTTGCCGGCACAAAATATACTCCTTACCCTTTTTGTACTCTTTGCGTTTCTTTTTATACGCAAGCTTCACTCCAGATTTTCAATACCACAACCTCCACTCTCGTATCCGGATAATCGCGCGGCATACTCACAAAGTTTTCAAATATTCGACCCGCTCAAAGAAGCTTTTTCAAGCGGCATTTTAAATCCCAAGATTTTCTAACTGCGTTTTTTCTGTTTAGGCAGTGCAGTCGGCGCTGGCTTTATTAATTTTAATCAAAAAATTATGGATCAAAAAATTAAAACAATATTATGGGCTCTAGTTGGTGTTGCGGTTATCGGGGGTATTATCTGGCTCTCCGCTTCCGGATCACAGAAAAAGGAGGAGGTTGCGAACAGCCTTACTGCCGTTGTCGCCGATGACTACGTTATAGGGCCCGAAAACGCACCAGTGACTCTCATCGAGTACATCGACTTTGAGTGTGAAGCATGCGGAGCATACTTTCCGCTCGTGAAGCAGTTGGAGCGGGACTTCCCGAACGATCTGAGAGTCGTTCTCAGATACTATCCGCTTCCCGGTCACAAAAACGGGATGGCGGCCGCACTCGCAGCTGAGGCCGCCGCACGACAAGGGAAGTTCAATGAGATGCACGATCTTCTATTCACAGAGCAGAGAAATTGGGGCGAGAAGCCGGCCCCCACACCGCAAGTTTTTGAAGGCTATGCACAAAAGCTCGGTCTTGATCTGGAGAAATTCAAGCAAGATGTTGCATCACAATCGGTTAAGGATCGAGTACAACGTGACGTTGATTCCGGTACGAGGCTCGGCAATACTGGGACACCGTCCTTCTATCTCAATGGAGCAAAGATTCAGAATCCCCGAAGCCTAGAGGACTTTAAGACTCTCATTCAGGCAAAAATTCTCAAAGCTCCGAAGTCAGAGTTAAAACCACTTGGTGAGAAAGTACATGAACACGCTGACTTCGCGGTGTACCTCAATGGGGAAAAGTTTGACTTTACTCCAGAGAAGTATCAGTCGTCAGACACTAACCCGCTTGATCCGGACGCTCATCTCCACGACGGCAACGGCGGTGTGACGCACAAACACCGCAAAGGTATTACGCTCGGGTATTTCTTCGATACCCTTGGTATGAAATTCAACAACCAGTGTTTTGTCACCGAGGACGGGAAACAGTATTGCAGTACGGCAGATAAAAAGTTGCGAATGTTCGTGAATGGTAAGGAAAATACAGCGTTCGGCAATTACGAATTTACGGATTTGGACCGGATTCTCATTACCTACGGCGATGAGACTGGCGTTGCAGACCAGATCACCTCAATCTCTGACGATGCTTGTCTCTACTCAGAAAAATGTCCGGAACGCGGCAAACCGCCAACAGAGAACTGTGTCGGTGGTCTGGGAACGGAATGTTAATAACTAATCATTAAAATATTTATGGAAAATACAACACCAGAAAGTAACTATGATCGAGAGGAGAATAAGTCGGCTTACGTAAATCTTAAATTTAAGAGGTCCAAGCCGCTTGTAATTGCGATTGGAGTAGCAGCCATTCTTATTCTCGTTGTCCTGTTCTTTGCCAAAGGCATCTTTGTGGCGGCAACGGTCAACGGTAGTCCGATCAGTCGTCTGTCGGTCATCAAAGAGCTTGAAAAGCAGGGCGGCAACCAGACACTTGAGGCAATTATCGACAAAAAACTCATTGAGACTGAATTAAACAAACAAAACATTACCGTCACTAAAGAAGAAGTTGATGGAGAAATAAAGAAAATCGAGGAGCAAGTAGCAAGCCAGGGCGGAACACTTGATCAGGCGCTTACCATGCAAGGTATGACGCGGGAAAAGCTCATAGAGCAAATTATCATTCAAAAGAAACTCGAAAAATTGCTGGCCGATAAAGTAGTCGTTACGGATGCAGAAGTAGACAAATATCTTAAAGATTCAAAGGCCACCCCTCCAAAAGATGTAAAAATGGAAGACTTCAGAAAACAGATTAGCGAAGAGCTCAAACAGCAGAAATTCCAAGAGGAAGCACAGGGATGGGTTTCTGATCTTACGGCTAATGCGAAGATAAAATACTACGTCAATTATTAAGAGTAAAATAATATAGCGTATGTATCCCTTGTACAAAAAACTTCGGATTGGCGTTGGGACTCTCGCGGTTATCGCGCTTCTTGTTGTCGTGAAGCTTGCGATTCACGCTTGGGGATACGAATTCTTTTCTCTCAACGCGCTGTTCACAAGCGCCATCGCGGGAGCGATATTCATCATGGGGTTCCTCCTTGCGGGCATTATGTCCGATTACAAGGAGGCCGAGAAGGTTCCTGCAGAAATGCGCTCATCCTTGGAGAATATCTGGGAGGAGGCGAAGTTTTTCAGTCGGGATAAGCAGGAGTTCAATCTGAAGAAGCTACGGGAGAATCTTATCTCGGTCATTCGATCTTTCTTCACGGGCCTCAGTCACGAAGGTGACCACTACAATCTAGAACCATGCGTCGCGTCCGTGAACGAACTTTCGGAGTCGTTCTATGAGATGGAGAAATTGGGCATGCCTCCAAATTTCATTGTCCGTCTCGAGGGCGAACAAGCGACGCTCCGCCGGAGCGTTCTGCGGGTCTACTATATACAGCGTACGCAGTTCCTCCCCTCGGCGTACATTCTCGCAGAATCGCTCGCTCTTGGCATCGTAGCTCTATTGCTTTTTGTAAAAACAGAAGGCTCGCCGGAGTCGGTCGTGCTATTCGGCTTCATCTCATACATCTTCCTGTACATCCGTCAGCTCATCATCACGATTAACAAACCATTTCGACAAGGCGACAATACGATGGACGACGTAAGTCTTTTTCTCCTGCGCGAGTTCGAGTCGAAATTGGTAAAATATTCCTAATATATGTCCGACCAATCTGAAAAAAATAAAGTATGCGATCATTGCGAGCCGGAAGTAAAATCTAGAGTGACTACGGTAAAAATAAGCTGGAAAAAACTCCTTACGGCAGTCTCGGGTGTTTCTGTGGTGCTTGGCTTTGTATTGAGCTTCCTCCCTATCTCTGTCGCGATTATCGATGCAATTTATTACCTCTCTATTTTCTCTGGAAGTATCTACGTCATAAAGGGTGCTTGGAGGGGTATTGCAAAACAGAAATTTCTTAACATCGATTTTTTGGTGGTGATTGCATCGATTGGCGCCCTATATCTTGGCGCGCTTGCGGAAGGGGCGGCGGTCATTTTCTTTTTCTCTCTGGCAGAAGCATTTGAAGAATACGGTATTGATCGATCTCGACGCGCATTGCAAGCCCTCATACAAAAGTCTCCGCAGATAGCGAATCTTTTGGATGGAACGAGTTTGCCTGTCGCCGAGGTGAAAGTCGGCCAGGTGGTGTCTGTGCGACCGGGAGAACTCATTCCACTCGATGGAAAGATAGTTAAGGGATTATCCGCTGTGAATGAGGCGACCATCACGGGCGAATCTATCCCAAAAGACAAGCGTGAAGGCGATATTGTTTTTGCAGGCACATTAAACGAGAATGGATATCTTGAAATTGAGGTAACAAAAGAGAGTAAAAACTCAACATTTGCAAAGATTGTTGCACTAGTGGAGCAGGCGCAAAAAGCCAAAGCCCCCACACAGGAGTTTATTGACCGCTTTGCGAAATACTATACACCCTCTGTCGTCGTGGTTGCGGTTCTCTTGGCGATACTAGCCCCGTTCATAACAGGAGATCCTTTTTCAGTCTGGCTTGAGAGGGCAATTATTCTTCTTGTTCTTGCGTGTCCGTGCGCTTTGGTTATTGCAACACCAGTAACTATAACCTCGGCTATTGGCGGAGCATCGAAGAAGGGTGTTCTTATTAAGGGAGGAAAATATTTGGAGGAACTGAAAAAAGTACGAGTCATTGCCTTTGATAAAACAGGAACGCTCACGCTCGGAGAACCGTACATCTCTGATGCGGTCGCGTTCAACGGATTTAGCGAAGCGCAGGTTCTGGAGGACGCGGCTGGTCTTGAGCAGTTTTCCTCGCATCCGCTTGCAAAAAGTATTTTGAATTTTGCCAAAGAAAAAGGAATCAATCCCCATAGTATGCAGAACTACCAAAACATTGCCGGTAAGGGAGGCAAGGCGACGTGTATGGTATGTGATGATCTTGAGCACTGTGTCGGTAATCTAAAACTTATGGACGCCCACGGTATTTCTACAAAGGAAATCATTGATAAAGCTGAAAAGTTTGAACAAGAAGGCAAGACGGTGGTCTTGGTAAGCGAAGGAAAGCAGATAATGGGAGCCTTGGCTATCGCCGATAAAATCCGAGATGAAGCAAAAGAGACAATTGAGAGGCTTAATAAATTAGGACTAGAGACTGTAATGCTTACCGGTGACAATCAGCATACAGCAATGTATGTGGCAAAGAACCTCGGAATTAGAGAAGCTTTTGGGTCGCTCCTTCCTGACGAGAAAGTTACAAAGATTCAGATGCTCAGAGACAAATACAAATCAGTTGCTATGGTGGGTGACGGCGTGAATGATGCCCCATCGCTCGCTCTTTCAAATGTCGGCATTGCGATGGGGGCGAAAGGATCAGATGTGGCGATCGAAACTGCCGATATCGCTCTTATGAATGACAATATTCTAAACATTCCCCAGACGGTAGCGTTAAGCAAGAGAGCAATGAGAACGGTCAAGCAGAACGTAACCGCCGCGCTTCTTGCCAAAGTCGCATTTGTGGTTTTAACAGTCTTTGGTATCTCAAATCTTGGCATTGCTATCGCCGCAGATACCGGTGTTGCAATTCTTGTTATTTTGAATGGATTGAGGCTTTTTAGGTAACCAGGTGTGCAAGGAGCTAAGTAGCCCTTGCATGCAATATCTCTTGCTCTAATTGAGCATGTTGGTTTGATAGAATAGTAGAGAGACTGATTCATTCGTTTTCCGCTCGAAAAAGGTGTGCGCAAAGTGTATGATTGTGACATTAGCAACGCCGAGGTGGCGAAATTGGCAGACGCGCTGCGCTTAGGACGCAGTGGGGTAACCCATTGGAGGTTCGAGTCCTCTCCTCGGCACTACAAAACAACAGAACCGGCTCCGTTAGGAGTCGGTGATTTTGTTTTGTCGCCTAGGAGGGACTCGAACGCCGGAGCGGATACCAGCCGAGTGCGGCTGGTCGCGAGGCGGTGCCCAGACCAAACACGAGTGGCGACGAGTGTTTGAGTCGAGGGAGAGAAATGTACTCATGTTCCTCTCCTCGGCACTAACTTGACTTTATTTATATAGTATAGTATAATTACAGTAGGCTTTCACTTCGAGGTAAAGACAATGCTGTCGCCTGTCTCAAACGCTCTTTTTTCCTTATCGCTTGCGGTTGCTCTCGCGACCATGGCGATTCTGTCCTGGTTCGAGTACAGGGCCATCTTGATAACGCTCCCCTTTTTCGTTGGGACGCTCGGCTACCTGGCTGCAATGATCGTGAATTACAAGATCTACAGAATCATGAAATTCCGCCAAGAGTACGCCCGTGTATTTGGACCGATGGTCTGAACACGATTGAAAGGCACGACCTTAGTTGGTACGGCCTTTTTCTTTTACTGCTTTAGACCCAAGCCCTTGCGGATGAGGTACCAGTTTATACCGACAAGAATTAGGGCAAGAGTGACGAGAACCAAAACTGAAATCGTGAGAGATATATCGGTAATGCCCAAGAAGCCGTAGCGGAAACCGTTTATAAGATAAAAAAGCGGATTGGCGTAAGTAATCGCCTGCCACCAGTCTGGCAGACTATGAACGGAATAAAAGACTCCACCGAGATAAATCAGAGGAGTTAGAACGAAGGTCGGCACGATATTTATACCATCAATACTTTTAGCATAGACGCCGTTAACAAGTCCCGCGAGAGCAAAGATTACCGCCGTGAGGACCGCAAAACCAAAGATGATAAACGCGCTGTGAATCGAAACATCTAGTCCCGTAAAGAAAAGTGAGACAAGGAGTACCAGGAATCCAATAAGCACTCCGCGCACAAGTCCCCCGGCGACGAAGCCTGCAATGAGAAGCCAGGGCGGCGTGGGCGAAACAAGGATTTCGTCTATGGAGCGCATAAAAAACTTTGAGGTAAAAAAGGTGAAGGAGGTGTTGGCGTAAGCATTTGTAACAATTGCAAGCATCACGAGTCCCGGCACGACAAACTCCATGTAACTAAATCCAGATATGTCCCCTATCTGTGAACCCAGAACTTTCCCGAAAACGAGAAAGTAAAGAACGGAAGTGATAACGGATGGCAGAAAGGTCTGCACCCAGATGCGTAAGATGCGAACCACATCCTTTCTCACCATCGTATAGAAAGATATCCAGAGTTTTTCGACACTCATGATTTCGTCAGTTTAAGAAAGACCTCTTCCAAGCGCCCACCGCGATAACCCTCTTTTTTCTCGCTACCTTCGTGCATTTTTATAATCTCTTCCACATTGCCTTTGGCGACAATCTCACCCTTGTTGATTATGGCGATGTCGCGGCAGAGCTGTTCGGCTTCTTCCAAGTAGTGCGTGGTGAGAAGGATCGTGAGCCCGTCTTTGGTCAGCGAGCGGAGGTAGTCCCACATACTTCGGCGAAGCTCCACATCTACTCCCGCCGTCGGCTCATCGAGAACAAGGAAGCGAGGCTCATGCACTAAGGCGCGAGCAATCATCAGGCGACGCTTCATCCCGCCCGAGAGCGTCATAGCGCTCTGTCTCATCTTTTCCCCTAACCCAAGATCCGTGAGAACTTTCTCGGCTTTGGGCAGGGCAACCTTTCTTGAAATGCCGTAGTAACCCGCCTGATTCACTACGATATCTATGGGTTTCTCAAAAGGATTAAAATTTAGCTCCTGCCCCACAAGACCTATTTGCGCCTTGGCGAGCTCCGATTCCTTATCTATATCGTGGCCGAAGACCGAAACTTTCCCCTCGGTTTTATTGACCAGTCCCGTGGCGATACCTATGAGCGTGGTCTTGCCAGCGCCATTCGGTCCCAAGAGACCGAAGAAGTCGCCCGCCGGCACTTCTAATGAGACGCCCTTGAGTGCCTCTGTTCCGGTCTTATATTTCTTCTTCAGATTCTCTATTTTGAGCGCGGGTTCTTTCATTGTGGAAAAGTTTTCGTATTTTATCACAACTATTCTTTGAGTGGAGTGGTATAATTGGGGGAATGTCACACACCAGGCTCGACCAGCTCTCGGACGGAATCTTCGCTATCGTAATGACCATTCTCGTCTTTGAGATTAGGGTGCCGGAGATTTTCGGCACTTATTCCAATCTCGGTTTATGGAACGAGGTCAAGGAACTCCTGCCAATCTTCCTCTCCTACGTGCTCTCATTCTCCCTCCTTTTCACCTACTGGCGGGCGCACCACTTCTTCATTTCGATATACGCGAAGAATGTTGACCTTATGCTCACCAATATCAACGCCCTCTTCTTCATGCTCGTCTCTCTTATCCCCTTTTCGGCAAGTTTCTTAGGCAAATACAGCGAGAATGAACTCTCCGTGGCTATTTTCGGCGCTCACATTATCCTCATCGGGCTCTCTCTCTACTGGATGAGAAGTTACGTTCTCTACTCCGACCATATAAAAAATCCCGAAATAAGTCACAGGGAAATCCGCGGCTCGACTATCCGCACTCTGATGCCAGTGGTATTTGCGGCGATAGCCATTCCTCTTTCTTTCGTCAGCATTAAAATTTCTTTGGCCGCCTTCACTCTCGCGGTTCTCTTTAACCTCTCATCGGCAAGCACCAGACTCTTTGAAAGAATTTTCAGATTTTCCCACTAGCGTGTTTTCGATTACGGAAAGCAAATTATTTCGCTTCTTAAAGATTCTGCTGTTAATCATTGCGGTTTTTTCGTTTCAAGGAACTTTTGCCAATGAAGGGGGCGGTGATGAGGCGATTATTCACATGACTGAGCGCGGGTTCGAGCCGGCAATTCTCACGATAACGCTCGGCACCGAAGTTATTTTCGAAAACGTCGGCGAAAAAGAGCGCTGGCCGGCCTCCAACGACCACCCGAGTCACACTCTCTATGACGGCACGAGTATGGAAGAGCATTGCGGGGGGCGCGGCATGACTTTCGACCCTTGTGGAGGTATCTCCACGGGTAACACTTGGTCATTTGTGTTTGAAAAGACCGGAACCTTTGGCTACCACGACCACCTCTCGCCTCACCTCAAGGGAACAATTGTCGTCAAAGAGGTCAAAGAAAATATCTTCGCGCGATTTTTAGGCGTATTTAAGAAATTTTTTGAAAGACTGCAGAAAGGTTCGGATGAAAAAACGACAGTCATTCTAAAAGACGGCGACACTAGAAACGAATTTTATCTGAAACTCAAAGAGCGCTATGGAAACACCCTCTCGAATAAGAATCCGAAAGAGACGATAACTCTTCTTGAAGAAGAATCTATGCGCGATGAAAGAGTCTACGCTCTCTGTCATGACGTTTTGCACGAAATCGGGAGAACCGCCTACGGGAAATACGGGAGCTTCGCCGAAGCAACGACATTTCAGGGCGACTTCTGCAACTCTGGCTATCTTCACGGCGTTTTTGAAGCCTACTTCGAATCGGCAAGCAACCCGGCGAAGACCCTCGCCGAAGAATGCCAAAGCTTTGCCTCCAGAAGCGGTCGCGCCTTTGACCTCTGGCAGTGTTACCACGGCGCGGGGCACGGCTTTATGTACTTTACGGCGGGTGACCTCGATCGGTCTTTGCTACTCTGCAAGGAAAGTTTCGGCAAAACGCTCGGTACTTACTGCCAGAACGGAGCTTTTATGGAAGTATTTAATCTCGAAGTTCTCGCTAACGAAAAGGACCTTCTCAATTCCGGCAATCCTCTTCTCGTCTGCTCCGAAAGAGAGTCCAAGAGTGAGTGCTACCCTTATGTGGCGATATATTTCCACTACGCGAAAGAAATGCCTTTCTCCGACATTTTCGACGAGTGCAGTAAGGCGGAGTTCGGCCGTAGAGACGAGTGCGTCTTCGGTATCGGCTCCGAGGCGATGAAACGCAATATGAAAAACTTTGATTCAGTCACCAGGCTGTGCCTCGATGCCAAGTCTGGCCGGGATCGAGAGCCTTGCCTAGCTGGTGCCGTCAGAATGTATGTTATGAATAGCGGTGGCAAAATCGAAGAGGGTCTGAATCTCTGCACAAAGGTGCCGGAAGAATATAGCGCCAGTTGTAAAAAATCGATTGAAGATTTAGAGCTCTTTTTCAAGCAAATTTTGCATTTTGAGAAAATTTAGGCGAGAATTACGAATTACATGAAAGGCAAGAAAGAAGAGGCGGCAAGAATCTTTGAGGGCACTATTCGCGTTACCGGCAAAGGAGTCGGCTACTTCCCTATCCCCGCCCGACCGGACGGTCGTTCGGGCGGGCCCGAGACCGAAGATGACTTCGAAATCCAGCCGGAAAACATCAAAACGGCCCTGAATCGGGACCGCGTTAAAGTCGCCTCCTTGGGCACGGAAATATTCGGTAGAAGGCAGGCGCGCGTGGAGGAGATAGTCGAGCGGCACAAAACGGAGTTCGTCGGCACTCTTGAAAAGGCGGATTCGGGTTTTTTTCTCGTTCCGGACGACAAGCGTCTTTATCGCGACATTTTTGTTCCGAGCGAGAAGATAAAGCAAGCAAAGGAGGGCGACAAAGTCCAAGTAAAAATCACCGAGTGGACCGATGTTTCAAAAAGTCCCAAGGGCGAAGTAATCCGCGTTATTGGTCGCGCCGGCGAGCACAACGCCGAAATGCTCGGTATTGTGTACGAGTCCGGTTTTGAAGTCGATTTCCCGCCCGAGGTTGAGAAGGAGGCTCAGGTCTGGAAAGAAAAATATAAAAAGGAGGAGAAGCTTGAGGGTCGCAAAGATTTCCGCGACCGAACAACCTTCACCATAGACCCCGCGAACGCCAAGGATTTCGACGACGCGCTCTCGTTCAAAAGTCTCCCTAACGCTGACTTCGAGATTGGTGTCCATATCGCCGATGTTTCGCACTTTGTCAAAGATGGCACCGCGCTTGATAAAGAAGCTAAAAATAGAGGCACTTCAATATATCTTGTAGACCGCACCATACCAATGCTCCCGGAGGTCCTCTCGAACGACCTCTGCTCCCTCAATCCAAACGAGCCGAAATACGCTTTCTCGGCCGTATTTATTCTGGATAAGGAGGCGCAAGTGAAAGAGCGCTGGTTCGGTAAGACTCTCATAGAATCGGACAAGCGCTTCACCTACGAAGAAGCGCAGGAAATTCTTGATAAGAAAAAGGGCAAGTTTTACGAAGAGCTTAAAACCTTAAACGACTTGGCCCTTAAGCTTAGGAAAGAGAAGTTTAAAAAGGGTGCGATTGATTTCGAAACCGACGAGGTGCAGTTTGAGCTCGACGACTTGGGCAAGCCCATAAGAATTTATAAAAAAGAGCGCAAGGACACAAACAAGCTCATAGAAGACTTCATGCTACTCGCCAATCGCGAAGTCGCGACTTATATGCATGGTGTTAACGGTAAAGACGGCCGCGCCGCCTTTGTCTACAGAATCCACGATGCGCCCGACAGGGAGAAAATCTTAAATCTCGCCACTTTCGTCAAGGCACTCGGCTTCGAGCTCAAAAACAAGGACGGCGAGACAACCAACGAAGACATCGTCAAGATGCTCCGTTCGGTTGAAGGCACGCCGGCCGAGATGCTCGTTAAGACCGCGGCTGTCCGCGCCATGTCCAAGGCGATTTACTCAACCACTAATATTGGCCACTTCGGCCTTGCGTTCGACTATTACACGCACTTCACCTCTCCCATCAGACGCTATCCGGACCTAATGGTGCACCGCCTCCTCTACCGCTTCTTAACCAAGGGCAAAATTGAGCAGGACGAGATTATCAAGTACCAAAGACTCTGCGACTACGCAAGCGAGCGCGAGATCGAAGCGGCCGAAGCTGAGCGCAACTCAATAAAATACAAACAAGTTGAATACATGCAAAGTCATGTCGGTGAAGAATTCGATGCGACTGTTTCCGGCATCTCCGAATGGGGTGTTTATGTCGAAGAGGTTCTCACGAAGGCTGAAGGTATGGTTAAGGTTCGCGACATGAAAGACGACTTCTATGAACTTAATAAAAATCTCTACGCCATCGTCGGTAAAAGAACGGGTAAAAAGTATTCCTTAAGCGACAAGGTGCGCGTCAAGCTCGTCGGCTCTGACCCTGAGAGAAAAACTCTCGACTTCCAGTTTGTTTAACGATACAGCTACTAACTGGCTATTGACACGCTCTTGATAAGAAAGTATATTTCACTTAGATAAGAAAACCTCTACAAGGAGAGCCTGTATGCTGATTAAGATTGTCGAGTTTCTCGATAAGCAAGGGCTTCGTTGTGGCAAGTGCTCAAAGTGGTATCGCCATACTGACACTCTTCAACGCAAGATTGAGTTCGAGGTCGATTTTGGAGGAATTCTAAAGATGGGTCCCTTCTACATCGAGAGCAGGGTTCGCACTTGTGAGTGTGGACACATCATGTTCTCACGCTTCGTTGGCACCGTTGCCTACGACGACAATGCCTGCCACGAATAGCGCGATGAAAACCCGCCACTGAACAGTGCGCGGGTTTTCTTTTTTATAGATAGCCTTTTCTAACTTTTTCTTTCTCTAATTTAATTATATAGCGATATATCAGTACAACAAAAATAGAAATTGAAAAATACTCTAGAATTATGGAGTAAATCGACCCCAATGATTCCAGCGACCTCGACCAGTTCTTGGTGGCATACCCATAAGAATTATCCTTTCGAGCACGTCAAGAATTCTCTTCTTACCAGAAATCTTCAAGATTTCACTATATTTACCAACCTCAACATTTAAGGACATTCGCGTGACTGTTGAGACGCTAACGTTTAACTTATTTGATATCACATGTTGAGGAATACTTCTCTCCAGAAGTAAGATTATGGCGAGTCGCTTGGCGAGCATTATCTTCTCTGTATGTGTGAGAAGCTCGCTGATTATTGCATTAGTTGCACTTCTTTTGCCAGCGTCTTCAAAAGTTTTAAGGAATTGATTCCAGAGCTTTTTTGATATGGCCTTATCGAGCTTTCTACTGGATACATGTGGCATGACGAATCTTAATTATACACTGATATATCGGTATAACAAAACTTTGATTTAAAAAACAATCTTTCTATTTTAAACCTATTTCGCCACCTCAACCGCTTCTTCAAAGGAGATGGAGAGAAGTTTCGAGATGCCGCTAGCACCCATGGTAACGCCGTAGATGACCCCGGCGCGCGACATGGTCTCGCGGTTGTGAGTGATGAGGATAAGTTGGGAGCGTTTGGAGAGCATTTCGACCAGATCGCCGTACTTCTTTGAATTAGACTCGTCGAGCGCGGCATCCGTCTCATCGAGAATTATGAAAGGCGGCGGATTGACCTGCGAGATGGCGAAAATCAGGGCGATGGAAGTCAGAGCTCTCTCGCCGCCTGAGAGCATGATAAGACTCTTTATCTTTTTTTTCGGGAGATTCACTTTTATATCGAGGCCCTCTTCTGTTTTCTCTTCTTCCTCAATTTCTATGGATTCATCACTGTCTTCTCCCGCCTCCTTCTTGCCGGACTCTTTGGTGAGAGTAAGACTTGCCTCGCCGCCGCCGAACATCGTGACGAAAAGCTTGCCGAATTCCTGATTGATTTTCTTGAGACCAGAGGCAAATTCGGTGGCCAGCCTCGTCTCAAGCTCTTTGATAAGCTCCGAGAGAGTTTTCGCCGACTCGGTGAGGTCGGAGAGTTCCCGTTCGAGGAAGGCATCGCGCTCGGAAGTCTCTTTGTATTCTTTGTAGACCTCGTCGGCGCCGGAGACGCTCGAGTCCTCAAGCCTGACTTTGTACTTTTCTATCTCCCGCTTCTTCTCTTCCTGCGCCTGCCTTTTCGCGAAAAGGTCCTCGGCCTTCGCGCCCATTGCTTCTTTCTCGTCGTAAAGCAGGACGTTCGAGCCCACGAGGACAGAGGCCTCCTCGAGCTCGCGCTTAAACTCGGCTTCTTCCAGATTAACCTTCTCTTCCCTCATCTTGAGCAGATTGAGTTGGGCGATAAGCTCGTTTTCTTCCGACATGATGCGGAAGACGTCTTTTTCCGCGTCACGACTTGAGTCTTTTTCATCCTCTATCTCCTTTTTGAGAAGTTCGTATTCTTCGCGTAATTTTTTTTCTTTTTCTTCGTCATCTTTGAATTTTTTCTCGGTAGCGCTTCTGTTTTCTCGGTAGTTTTTAAGAGCTTCTTCCGCTTCGACAAGCGCGTTGGAATCAGCTGTTTCTTTCTTGCTTTTGATGAAAGCCGTTAATTTCTCTTTTATCCTCTCAAAGACACCAGCGTCGTTTTTTTCTCCAAAAATGTCTTGGGCCAGGCCTTCAACGTCTTTCAGGCGAACCATTTTGTGCTCGTCTGAGAGGACAAGCTCTTTTTGTTTGCGGATAATCCGCTCTTCGGCGGCGATAAGGCCGTCAAACTTGCCCAGTTCGCGCGATAAGGCGTCTTTATGCACCCTCACCTCCGAGAGCTTACTTTCAAGTTCCAGAACCGCGTATTCCCTCTTCTCCTTCTTGGCGGCTTTTTCAAGAATTTTTTTGGCGACCGCAAGTTCGGTCGAGAGTTTCTCGAGCTTTTCCGTCAGAGGCCTCCTCTCCTCGGTGATGGCCTCTTTTGAAAAATAAATATAGCGCGCCTCGGTACGGAAATACTCGGTGGCAAGTTTTATAAGCTCGGCCCTCATATTCTCCACGCGATCCAATTTCTCAACCTGCTTTTTCAAAAACTTCATGTGAGGCGCGATTTCTTTTCTTAGCGCCTCGACTTGGGCAATATTTTCAAAAGTTTTTTTGAGTTTGCGCTCACTCTCGAGACGCTTGTACTGGTAGAGTTTCAGACCGAGAGCGTCCTCAACCATACTTTTGCGCTCCTTGGGGTTCGCATTAAGAATTCTGTCCGCTTCTCCCTGCGAGATGATGTGGTGACCGGAAGCGCCGATATGGGCGCGCGCGAGGAGTTCCACAATGTCCTTAAGGCGGACCAATGAGCCGTTGATAAGGTATTCGTTTATGCCGTCGCGGTGCACCACGCGCTCGATGGAGACTTCGGGAAAATCTATCTCAAAAATCTTGTTGGTACCTGCCTGCGCAGGCAGGTTGTCGAAAACTACTTTGACAAAGGCGCGATTGGCGCGCGGCTCGCTTGTCGCGCCGTTCCAGATGAGATCCTCGCCGCGCTTCCCACGCATGCTCTTGATGGACTGCTCGCCGAGAACGAAACGAAAGGCCTCGGCGACATTCGACTTACCTGAGCCGTTCGGGCCGACAATAGCCGAGACGGCGGAATCAAACTTGAAGACATTGCTTTTCGCGAATGATTTGAACCCGGAGAGTTCTATGGACTTAAGATACATGTCGATTATTCCCAGCCTCGGGATTCCAGGGCTTTCCTGGCCGCCTTTTGCTCGGCATCTTGTTTCGATTTGCCGTCACCCTCGCCATAGAGTTCCCCCGAAACGTAGACGCCAACGGAGAAACGTTTGTCGTGGTCGGGACCGGATTCGGCGAGTGTCTTATAAACTGGAGTGACGCCCGTGTGTTCCTGCGCCCTCTCCTGCAAGAGACTCTTGGCGTCTATCCAAGCGCCTTTTTTGATAATGTCCGGCACAAGGGAAGTAATTTGCGAGAGGGTAAATTTTTGAGCGACCTCAAGGCCCCGGTCGAGGTAGATCGCGCCTATGAGCGCCTCTAGGGTGTTGGCGAGGATAAACTGGCGGGCCCGTCCGGAATCCTTGGCCTCTCCGCGAGAAAGGAGCAGGAATTCGTTCATACCGAGCTTCTGGGCGATAGCGCCGCAGCTGTCGGCGTTAACGAGGGCGGAACGAAGAGAAGTCAGCTCGCCCTCGTTTGACTCCTTAAGGGTCCCAAAAAGATAGTCCGTAACAACGAGTTCCAAAACCGCGTCGCCCAAGAATTCCAGACGCTCGTTATGTTCGAGTTTCAGTTCTCGGTTCTCATTTATGTAAGAGCGGTGAGTAAAGGCCTGTTTAAGAAGGGCCTTGTTCTTGAAGGTGACCCCGATTTTTTCTTCAAATTTTTGAAAATCCACTGCCATAGCGATTATTTCTTTTCGGCGAGCTTCGTGACCGCCTTGGTTATTATCGGTAGAATGTCATCGTAAAAATTGAGATCAAGAATATCGGAGAGTTTGAACCAGCGGACATCGTCAAGCCCGCCCTTCTCCTCTTTGTTGTCGAGCGTCAGCTCCTTGAAAGGTGCTTTGGCGAGGAAATATGAGACGTGCTTCGTAATCTTGCCGTCCTCAGGATGGTAAGTTTGGTAAGAATTTTCCCCCAAGCGTTCGACAATGGTCACCGGCACGCCGAGCTCCTCCTGGGCGCCGCGGCGGAGCGCCTCTTCTTCATTTTCGCTTTTCTCGAGCTTACCCTTGGTCAGAGTCCAGTGTCCAAAGACATCGTGAACCAGAGCAAGATAAGTCTCGCCTTTGTGTTCGGAATAAACGACGGCACCAGCCAAGCGTTTAACGGGGAGTTTGTCTACGGGCACATTGCCGTATTTTTTCTTCGGTTTTGAAGTCTCGTTTTTCCCCGGCTCCCCCATCTCTTTGTAAATAGCGCCGAGGACGCCGTTGACGAATCTTCCCGAAGCTTCGCCGCCGAAAGTCTTGGCAAGTTCGATGGCCTCGTTTATAGCAACTTTCGGCGGCACTTCGTTTCTGTCGGCAAAGAGGAGTTCGGCAAGTCCGATTCGCAGGATGTTTCTGTCAACCGCAGAAATTTTGTCGATTGGCCAGTCGGGTGCCGCCTTTTCTATCAGACCGTCGAGGTCTCCTCTCTTATCCAGGACAAGCTTTAAGAGGCCTTCCATGAAGGTGCGGTCGTTTGAGCCCGGGGCAAATTCGGCAAGAACCCGTTCAAAAATCGGTTTTATTTCGTTTGTTTTTTTGTTCTCAAAATCCCACTCGAAGAGGGTCTGCAGGACGACTGACCTCGATAAATGCCTATTTGACATAAAGAACAAAAGAACTATTTGGTCTCTTTAGCCTTCTTCGCTTTTCTGTCCAATTTAGCCGTTAAATCAACGATTTTTTTGCCCCGATAACTACCCTGCGGTGACATCCTGTGCCTAAGATGAAAATTACCCGACTCGTCTTTCGAGAGAGCGGGTTTACTAAGGGCGTGGTGAGAGCGGCGGTTTCTTGTATGCGCCCTCGTGTGTCTCATTCTTACAACCATGACGCTACTATAGCAAAAAAGACCCTAAAAGAAAAGGACTTTAACGCTTCGAGGAAACTAAACCCTTGGTGAAACTTTTCCTGTGAATTTCGGCCAAACCGTATTTTTGAATCGCCTTGCGGTGGGCCAGCGTGCCGTAGCCCTTGTGAATGTCGAAGCCGTAGCCGGGAAATTTGCGCGAGAGCACCCTCATTTTTCTGTCGCGCGTCACCTTGGCGACAATAGAAGCCAGAGATACGACCGGAATTTTTTCATCGCCCCTCACGACGGTGCGCTGATGTCTGAATTCGGGCGGCGCCGCTATTCCGCCATCAAGAAAAATTTGGGTGTCCCTGGAGACCTTGAGCGACTTGAGAGCGCGTTTGATGCCAAGGCGGATAGCGAAAGCGATACCATGGCGATCCACCACTTTCTCCGAGACAAGCGAGACGGTAAAATTGAGCACCCCTTTTTTCTTCGCCTCCAGAGCCAGAGCGTACCAGAGTTCGCGTTCCACCTCGGTTAGTTTTTTGGAGTCCTTGATACTCTTAAAAAAGTTTTTGTTGAAGTCGTCACGAACAGAGACGACACCGACAGCGACGGGGCCCGCCAAGGGTCCTCGGCCGGCTTCGTCTATGCCAATCATATAACTCATGCCTTATGGGAAATTATACTATAATTGAGCCTATCATGAAGAAATTTGTTCATCTCCACGTTCACAGCCACTACTCTCTTCTTGAAGCTCTGCCGAAAATTCCGGACTTGGTCAAAAAAGCCGGCCTCTCCGGCATGGACTCTCTCGCTCTGACCGATTCCGGGAATCTCTACGGCACCATCGAATTTTACAAAGAGTGCGAGAAAGAAGGTATTAAACCAATTATCGGCGTCGACTTTTACGTCGCGGCGCGCGGGCGACACGACAAAGAGCCGAGAGTTGATAATGAGCGCAGTCGCCTCTTGCTACTGGCCGAAAATAACGCCGGTTATAAAAACCTCTTAAAACTTGTGACGAGTTCATACCTCGAAGGCTTTTACTACAGGCCTCGGATTGACCGAGAACTTATGGAAAAACATCGGGAAGGACTCATTGCTATCCTGCCCGCCTCAACGAGAACCGGCGCCAGGGAAAAAGCTCGGCAATACGCGCAGATTTTCGGCAAAGATAATTTTTTTGTTGAGATTACCCACCATCCGGAAATCAGGGGGTATGAGTCGGCGATGCGGGAAAGAATTTCTTTTGCCAAAGAGGATAACCTGCCTCTTGTCGCGGCTCATGATGTCTATTATCTCGAGCCCGAAGAGCGGGCCGTACGCGACACCATTCTCTCCATCCAAGGACACTTGGCCGAGGCGGATAATGTGACCTTTGGTGAAGAAAACGAGGATTTTTCCTTCATTTCGGAAGAACAGGCCATAAAATATTTTAAAAATTTGCCCGAAGCTTTGGAAAATAGCGTTAAAATCGCCGAGAGGTGCAAGGTAGATCTTGAGCTCGGCAAGTGGATTTTCCCCCACTTCGTCGTTGAGAGCGGCCGTTCCTTTGATGAGGAACTCCGACACCTCGTCTTCGAAGGTTTTAAAAAAAGAGGCGTGGAGAAAAAGAAAGAGATTGTCGCTCGGGTCGAATACGAGCTTAAAATTATCGGCGACAAGAAATTCTCGCCCTATTTCCTCATCGTGAGCGACCTCATTCGCCACGCGCGCGAAAACAAAATTCTCGCGAACATTAGAGGTTCGGTTATGGGTTCTATGGTGACTTATCTCTCCGGCATCACCAACGTCAACCCTCTTGAATATAACCTCGCGTTTGAGCGTTTTCTCAATCCGGATCGCCCTTCGGCGCCGGATATCGACATGGACTTCGCCGATAACCGTCGTGACGAGATGATCGAATATGTCAAAAAGAAATACGGCGAGACTCGGGTGGCCCAGGTGGGTACCTTCGGCACGATGATGGCACGGGGTGCCGTTCGTGATGTCGCGCGCGCCCTGGGCTTCTCCTACGCTACGGGAGACAGGATTGCCAAACTTATCCCCTTCGGCGCCCAAGGCTTCCCCATGACACTCGATCGCGCGATGGAAGAAAATCCCGATCTTAAAAAACTCTATGACGAAGATTCCGAGGTCAAAACTATCGTGGACATGGCTAAAAAAATAGAGGGCAATGCACGCCACATCTCGGTTCACGCCGCCGGCGTCGTTATCGCGCCGGAGGACCTTACCAACTACACCCCGCTTCAATACGACACCAAGGGTGAGAAAAAAATAATCACCCAGTATGACATGTATTCTCTCACGGATGAATACGGCGGCGTGGGCCTCACGAAATTCGATTTTCTCGGTCTTAGGAACCTTTCCATCATTACCGACACGATTGAGCGCATCGAAAAAATCGAGGACAAGGAAGTAAACATAGAGCTGATACCGCTTGACGATAAAAGGACCTTTCAAATGCTCGCCCGCGGAGAAACCGAGGGTACCTTCCAGCTCAACGGCAATGCTATGACAAAGTTCCTTATGGATCTCAAGCCCACGACGATCCACGACATCCACGCTATGGTCGCCCTCTACCGCCCGGGGCCGATGCAATTTATCCCCCTCTTTATCGAGAGAAAACACGACCCCAAGAAAGTAAGTTATCCAGATCCAGCTCTCAAACCCATTCTTGAGCGAACTTATGGCGTCCTCGTTTATCAGGACGATCTCCTCTCAATCGCGCACAACATCGCCGGCTATTCTTGGGGCGAGGTGGATAAGTTCCGCAAGGCGGTCGGTAAAAAGATTCCGGCCGAGATGGCGGCCCAGAAAGAAAAATTTATCAAGGGTTGTATGGATTACTCAAAATGGCCCGAGAAAAAAGCGCGCGCCCTCTGGGACTGGATCGAGCCCTTCGCGGCTTACGGCTTCAACAAGGCGCACTCGGTCTCTTACGGCCATGTCGCCTATCAGACCGCCTATCTTAAGGCCAACTTCCCGGAAATTTACATGTCGGCGGTGCTGTCGGCCGAATCGGGAGATGTCGACAAGGTCGGCGTCATGATAGCCGAATGCAAGCGGATGAAGATTGACGTTCTGCCGCCGTCGATTAACGAAAGTTTTTCCCAATTTACCGTGGTAAATCCCGCCCGACTGAACGACGCCAGTCGTTCGGACGGGGAAAAGCCTTACAAAATAAGATTCGGCCTCACTTCAATCAAAAATTTCGGTGCCGGAATTTCCGGCGCTATCACGGCCGAGAGAAAGCGCGGGGGCAAATTCAAGAATCTCGTCGATTTCCTCGACAGGATAAAAGACAAGAATCTAAATAAAAAGTCGCTTGAATCGCTCATCAAGTGCGGCGCCTTGGACGAATTTGGCGAGCGCGGCAAACTTCTCGCGAATCTTGAGAACCTGCTTGAATATCACCGCGAGAGAATGAAGGCGCCGCAAAACCAGAGCTCCCTATTCGGTCTCATGCCAAATGATGCCGCTCTGCCGGCCCTCCGTCTTGAGGATGCTCCACCGGCTCTGCAAAAAGACAAACTCTTCTGGGAAAAGGAGCTTTTGGGTCTCTACATCTCCGGTCACCCTCTCGAGAGCCACAAAGACAAACTCGCCTCGGTCAAAACAAGCATTAATAAGCTCACGGAACTGCGTGAAGGAGCCGAGGCCGTTATCGCGGGGATTGTCGAGAATGCGCGTGATGTTCTGACGAAACGTAACGAGCGCATGGTCTTCATGAGACTCTCGGACCTTTCCGGCTCGACGGAGGTCGCAATTTTTCCCAAAATACTTTCAGACTACCGAGAATTCGTTCAGCAAGATGCCTGCATCGCCATCAAAGGACGGGTCTCGAAGCGTCGAGGCGAAACCTCATTCGTTGCCGAAAAGATTAAAGCTTTGTAGGATGTATATCAATGAGTGAAGAAAGGGACCATAAAAAGTTGGGCAAAGAGCTCGGACTTTTCCACACGGATGAGACAGTCGGCAAGGGGCTACCGATGCTTTTCGCCAAAGGTGCTTCAATACGCCGAGAACTGGAGCGCTTTATCGTCGATGAAGAAATAAAAAAGGGCTATAACCATGTCTATACACCTGACTTGGCACGTCTTGAGCTTTATAAAAAGTCCGGACATTACCCGCACTATAAGGATTCTATGTATGCGCCGATAGTCATCGATGACGAGGAGTTCATGCTCCGCCCGATGACTTGCCCGCATCACTTCCAGCTTTATTTGTCACGACCACACAGCTATCGTGAACTGCCTTTACGCATAGCTGAGGTGGCAAAACTCTATCGTTACGAGCAATCGGGAGAGCTTATGGGACTTCAGAGAGTGCGCACCTTCTGTCTTTCGGATGCTCATATTATCTGCGCCTCGGAAGAACAGGCGGTCGACGAGATGGGCGAAGCCCTTGATCTTATTGAATACGCCAACGGTAAGTTAGGATTAAAATTCGGAGAGGATTACAAATATCGCCTCTCGCTCGGCGACAGAAAAAATAAAGAAAAATATCCGGGTAATAAAGATGATTGGGAAAAGGCGGAGAACCTCCTACGTAAACTGATGGAAAAACGTGGAAATGACTTTGAAGAAGCTCTAGGCGAGGCGTCGTTTTATGGTCCAAAAATAGATATTCAGATGAAAAATGCTAATGGTAAAGAGGATACTGCCTTTACTGTTCAGTATGATTTCTTAATGCCGGAGCGGTTCAACCTAAATTACATCGGGGAAGACGGCAAGGAACATCGCGCCTTTGTCGTACACCGCTCGTCTATAGGCGCAATTGAGCGCATTATGGCCTTCCTTATAGAAAAATATGCCGGCGCCTTCCCTCTCTGGCTCTCACCTGTGCAGATAAAGGTTTTGTCGATTGGAGAAACCCATAAAAAATATGCCAAAGAGGTTTTCGAAAAACTAAGGGGAGAATTTATCAGAGCGGAATTTGATGATTCAGATGAGAGCCTTGGGAAAAAAGTAAGAGAGGCAAAGACGGAGAAAGTTCCCTACATCGCGGTCATCGGAGACAAAGAGGTTAAAGAAAAGAATGTCACTCTGGAGAGTAGAGATCAAGGGAAACTCGGAGAATTCGATATTGATAAATTAATCTCGAAGCTGGGAGAAGAGATTCGAGCGCGAGGCTAACCTTTCGGCTTCAGGGTCGGGAAAAGAATAACTTCTTTAATATTTTTGGTATCGGTGAGAAGCATCACCAAGCGATCGACACCGATACCGATACCGCCATTCGGCGGCATACCGTATTCCATCGCTTCAAGATATTCCTCGTCCGAGGGCGAAATCTCTTTTTGGCCTCCCTTGCCCTTCCTGTCTTCTTCCATATAGCGCGCCCTTTGGTCAATGGGGTCGTTAAGTTCGGCGAACGCGTTAACAAGCTCCAAGCCGCCGACAACGAGCTGAAACCTGTCTATTAGCTCCGGATCGTCCTTGAGACGCTTGGCGAAAGGATTGTGCGAGAGCGGATAGTCAACAAGAAAGGTGGGTTGGATAAGCTTCGGTCTCAATTCCCTTTTATATTCTTCATCCGAGATGTCCGGATACTTCATGACCTCGAAGGGCCGGCCGAAATCTATTTCCTCTCCCTGATATTTAATCTTCAATTTGCCGAAAAGTGACTTGACGACGAATTTCAAAAGCTTCTCCACGAACTCGCGCTGACTTTTGGCGTCGGCGTAAGCTTCATTCGATTCGAGCATGGTGAACTCGGGGTTGTGTGAGGTGTCGATGCCCTCATTCCTGAAACGCTTCCCTATTTCAAAGACTTTGTTCATGCCGCCGATGATGAGTTTCTTGAGATAAAGCTCTTGGGCTACGGGCAGATAGAAATCCATATCAAGCGCCCTATGATGCGTTTTAAAAGGCTCAGCCGTCGCGCCACCGGCCAGAGGCTGGAGATTCGGCAAGTCAACCTCGATGAAGCCGGACTCGATATAGAATTTCCTCACAAGCTCTACTATCTTCGAGCGCGCCACAAAGCGCTCTTTGACCTCGGGGTTTGAAAGAAGGTCAAGATAGCGCTTGCGGAAGCGCTCTTCTATGTCCTGGAGACCGTGCCACTTCTCCGGCAGGGGCAGGAGGGATTTGGCGAGCATTTTTATCTCTTCCGCTAAAATTGTCTTCTCATTTTTCTTAGTCAGGAAAAAAGTACCCTTAAGCTCGACGAAATCGCCGATGTCAAAATTTTTCTCGAAAAGTTCGTAAGTCGCGGCCGAGAGCGGTTCATCCTTCTTAAGCAGGGCCTGAAAGCGGCCCGTGCCGTCGTCAAAGGTGAAAAAAGTAATTTTCCCCTGCGAGCGCAAGGAAACGATTCTGCCCGCCATGTATAAACTTTTGCCCCCCTTCTCGAGCTTCGCGAAGTTCTCTGCCGCCTCAAGGCAAGTTGCATCAAGACGGCTCTCCGCGGGATACGGATCAACACCTTGACCCCTAAGAGCCTCGAGTTTCGAGATTCTGGTTTGTCTAATATCTTCTAATGACGCCATTACTTGATGTCTAAGATCTTATACGCCATCATACCATTCGGCGTCTCGAATGAAAAAGTCTCGCCCTTGCTTTTGCCCATAGCGGCGGAGCCCAGAGGCGAACGGATGGAGATTTTCCCCTGCGTGGCGTCGGCCTCTTCCGAGCCGACCATCGTGTAGGTTTTTTTGACCTTATCCTTTTCTTTTTCGAGCGTGATGACGGAACCGACGGCAACGACATTGGCGCTCTGAGTGGAAATAATTTTTGCGGATTTCAAGATAACCTCCAGCCGGCTGATACGATCCTCGAGTACGGCTTGGCTGTCGCGGGCCTCTTGGTATTCCTGGTTTTCCGAGAAGTCGCCGAGCGACTTCGAATACTCAAGCGCTTCCGCCACCTCTTTGCGCTTAACTGTTTTTAAAAGTTCCAGTTCTTTCTTGAATTCTTCGAATTTTTCTTTGGTCAGGTATTCCTGGTCGGTCGGCATAAATTTTAAAATTAGCGAGAGATATCATATCCCAAGAACGGCCGAAAAGCAATTTGTACTTTCGACTATTTCAGATATTCCGGCGCATTTACCGAGAGCCAGTCGAAGAGTTGCCTCATGACGAAGGTGGCACCGACCGTGTTTGAGCTTGGTCCCCTTTCCATGACGGCGGCCCAGGCGTATTTGGGGTTCTCTAACGGGAAGAAACCGACCGACCAGGAGTTGACGTAGAGTTTGCTCGAGCCGACTTCGGCCGTACCGGTTTTCCCCGCGATTTTCACATAAGGCACATTGAGACCAACCGAGGTGCCGTAGTCTACCGCCTCCCCCATACCCTCGCGCACGACATTCCAGTCTTCGGTACGGAATTCAAGACGGCGAATGACGGGATTTTCGGCGCCGCCTCGAATGAGCGACGGCCTTAAGAGATTGCCCCCGTTGGCAAAGACGGCGATGAAGCGCGCGGCGTTCAGGGGTGTAATTTGCGTGCCGTACTGACCAATCGCGGTTATATAGGTATCGCCAAGGCGCCACGGTTCGTTGTTAAACCTTTCTTTTTTCCACTCGGGTGTCGGTATCACGCCCGCCACTTCGCCCGCGAGATCAATGCCGGTTTCCTCCTTGAGGCCAAAGAGTTCGAAGTACCTGTCGAGTGCTGTAATGCCGAGACCTTTCTGGTTCCCGAAACCGCCACCGATGTAATAGAAGTAAGTATCCGAAGAGACGGCCAAGGCGCGTCTCATGTCGGTGAAGCCGTGCGCCTTCCAATCTTTGAAAATTGTGGGTTTTGTCGGGTCGTATGGATTTTCGACCACGATTGAGCCGGTGCTCTGAATTTCTTTTTCCGGAGAAATTATCCTTTCATTGAGCGCCGCGAGAGCGACAATCGGTTTGAGAATCGAGCCGGGAGTGTAGAGCCCCCCAATAACACGGTTAAGAAAAGGTTTCGCCGAACTTCCGAGCCAGGCATTTATTGTCTCGCGATCGGTGCCGTCGGTCATGACATTTGAGCTATATTCGGGGAAGCTTGAGAGGGCGACAATCTCTCCCGTCTTAACG
>JBASCT010000030.1:0-3005 GCA_049651785.1 Minisyncoccia bacterium | reverse complement strand
GCCTAGGGGGGCTCTATGGAAACCTTTCTGTCTGTCGTTATCGTTCTCGGTGCTCTGGCCGCTTTCGCCAAGTGGTACATCGGCGAAATCAAGAAGGCCGCACGAGAGATGACCAAGGAACTCGAAGAGGCGGCCTCCCGGCGTATCAACCAGTTTGTCGGTAGCGCCGAAGGCTCGGCCAAGCGAGTCATCAACCACTTCGAAAAAGTGGCCAAGGACCCGGGGGTCCAGAAGACCACCGAGAACATCGCAATTGCCTGCGCGGCAATCGCGGTCATCGGAGCTCTTGCGAGGGATCGATAAGGGCCAAGCGGCTGATTCAGGGGCGTCGCAGAACACTGCGACGCCTTTTCTTTTTATCTAGGTTGTTGGCTGATTGAAAAATCCTTTTTAATAGTTATACTTGGTGTATGAATACAGCTCAAAAGGGACGAGTTCGATATATTGTTTTTAAAGAGAAAGACACATGGTATGCCGTGGGTCTAGAGTTTAATATCGTTGAATATGCAGAGGACCCACAGATCGCACTATTTCGACTTTTTGAGGCTCTGAGGGGATATGTAGGATCTTTCAGATTAGTAAAAGGTGCTCGTCCATATACTCTTAATCAAAAACCAGAAAAAGAGTATGAAGATCTTTGGAATAAACTACGAGCTGGAGGACCAATTAAGTCTCCTTATCAAATAGATAGTTTTGGCGAAAAGAATCTGAAAAATCTAGCAGTTGCCTAAATGCCGAGGGGGCTCTTTAATTGGAAGTTTGCCGATGTAGATAAATTTTTGAGAGAACGTGGCTTTAAGGTTGATCATAAACACACTAATGGAAGCCACTATTATTACCACGGATATATTGGAGGAATACTACACATCGTACATGTGCCATTTCATGGCAGTAAGGTGATAAAGCCCAAGACCATAAGTGGCATTATCAAACAGTCTGGTATTCTAAAAAAAGAATGGCTTGAATAATATAGCTTTTAAAATAAGGGTTTTTTGGCGAATTAACTCCAAATCCTTGACTTTTATATATTATGTGTGGTATAATTGCAACAGGCAAGGTACATTGGGAGAGTGCCCATGAATACGTTTGAATTCAAGTTCTACGCCTTATTCGCCGGCTTCTTCACAGGGCTGGCAATCTGGTACGGCGATATTGGCGGCCCTTTGGAAACCGTAGCTCCGGGGGTGTTTGCGGGAGTGGCTGTAGCATTTGGCATTCGTGCCATTTGTGAGGCGGTTGTCTCTGCCGCCAAGTATCTGAAGCCATGAGTCGACACCGCGGACTTCCCAACAACGGGCGGGTGAGTGCATTCCATGCACCCCCGCCTTTTCTTTTTGCCTCTTGCGTCGTTGGGGGCTTTTAGGTAAGATATCCCCCAAGCGTTATACGGCGTTTGGCTTGATCTTTGAGATTATCTCAATAATCGGTTAAGCGGTTTTGTATGCGCGTTCACTCTAAAAACTTAACCATTAATTATTAATTACTATGGCAGAATTTGATCGTTCAAAGCCGCACATCAACGTAGGCACCATCGGTCACGTTGACCACGGCAAGACCACTCTGACCGCCGCTATTTTGAACGTGCTTCACCGCGCGGGCAAAAAGGCGACCGTCAAAAACGTCGACCAGATCGACAACTCTCCGGAAGAGAAGGCGCGAGGTATTACCATCGCCCTTTCCCACTCCGAGTACGAGACCGACTCGCGCCACTACGCGCACGTCGATGCTCCCGGTCACGCCGACTACATTAAAAACATGATTACGGGTGCCGCCCAGATGGACGGCGCTATTCTCGTGGTTGCCACCACCGACGGCGTCATGCCTCAGACTCGAGAGCACATCCTGCTTGCCAAGCAAGTCGGTGTGCCCAAGATCGTAGTCTTCCTTAACAAGTGCGACATGGTAGCCGACAAGGAACTTATCGCTCTCGTTGAAGAGGAGGTTCGCGATCTCTTGAAGAAGTATGACTACGACGGCGCTAACGCTCCGGTTATCAAGGGCTCGGCTCTTAAAGCTCTTGAGGCTTCCGGCGTAGATGACGAGTGGTCGAAGAAAGTTTTGGAACTCGCCGATGCTCTCGACACCTACTTCCCGATTCCTGTCCGCGAGACCGACAAGCCCTTCCTCATGCCGATTGAGGACATCTTCTCTATTGAAGGTCGCGGTACCGTTGTTACGGGTCGTATTGAGCGAGGCATTGTGAAGGTTGGTGAAGAAATAGAAATCGTCGGTATCAAAGATACTTCGAAGACAACTGTCACCGGTATCGAGATGTTCAATAAGTCGCTTAAAGAGGGTATGGCCGGAGACAATGCCGGGATTCTTCTTCGCGGCGTTAAGAAAGAAGATCTCCACCGAGGTCAGGTGCTTGCGAAACCGGGCTCTGTTACCCCGCACACCGACTTTACCGCCGAGGTCTACATCCTCAAGAAGGAGGAAGGCGGTCGCCACACTCCGTTCTTCACGGGCTACAAACCCCAGTTCTACATCCGCACTACCGACGTTACGGGGGAGGTAACACTCGCCGAAGGTGTTGAGATGGTTATGCCGGGAGACACCGCGACCTTCAAGGTTAAGTTGGTTGCGCCTGTCGCCCTTGAGAGTGAACAGCGCTTCGCCATCCGTGAAGGAGGCAAAACCGTTGGTGCCGGTGTTGTCACCAAAATAATCGCCTAAGACCATTCTCGGGCGATAAGTTCTTTCGGAACGTCTGACGTTCCAATCCAAATGGCTACCAAACAAACCAAAAAAGTTACGGAAAAAAGTCCGAAAAAGACTCCTAAGGTCGTGAAAGCGGCGCCGAAGGTTCCTAAACCCAAAGTGCCTAAGACACCCAAGGCGCCAAAGGTCGAGGAAACAGCTTCTCGCCTGCGCATCAGAGTCCGCGCCTACGAGTCGAAGATTCTTGACCTTTCGGTCAAGCAGATTATCGACACCGCCCTTCGCTACGATGCGAAGGTCCAGGGCCCCATACCTCTGCCGACCGAAATCAAGAAGTACACGGT
>JBASCT010000029.1:0-7311 GCA_049651785.1 Minisyncoccia bacterium | reverse complement strand
CGGTTATCCAGTGCCAGAAGGCTCTGGAAGAGGCCGAGGGGGACAAAATCAGGGCAATTGAGCTTTTAAAAAAGAAGGGTAGTGAAATCGCCGCCAAGAAAAGCGACCGGGAGCTAAAGGCGGGGGTTGTCGCTTCTTACGTCCACGCCGGCGACAGAGTGGGGGTGATGGTGGAACTTTTATGCGAGACGGACTTTGTGGCAAAGAATCCGGAATTCAGATCGGTTGCCCGCGATATCGGCATGCACATCGCGGCGATGAATCCGGGAAGCTGGGAAGAGCTTTTGGGCCAGCCTTTTATCAAGGATCCGGGTCTCAAAATAAGCGATATAATAAGTAACACGGTTCAGAAATTCGGAGAGCGTACCGAGCTCGGCCGTTTCGTCCGTTTTGCCTTGGACTAGCTCGAATAGTAAAATATGACGCTTATAGCTATTTTTGCCATATCTGGCTTATCGCTCGCGACCCTGCTCGTGGCTAAGAGTCTTGAACGCAGACGCAAGAGACCGCTCTTCATCCTCTCCCTCATCTCTAAGGGCGACATGCGGACGAGAGAACTCTACCACAAGCTTGTTCATGCCTACTACGAAGGCAAGGAGAGGGCCGGATTTCTAATTACCAAACAGCTTCCGATGCGCCTGAAAAATTTTGCGAACAAATCCGCTACATTTATAGAAACAAAACGGGCCGAATACCTTAATCGAATGCGCGACTCAAGACTTATAAAAAAGCAAGAGGGGATCTCGGAGTTTTTCAAAAATATGTCGGAAGTTGAGAAGGGTGGGGGAGAGATAAACGACGTCTTCGAGGGTTCTCAAGAAGAGAAAAAAGAGGTAAAGTAGGCGGAACGCCGGGATAGCTCAGTTGGCAGAGCAGGGCTTTTGTAAAGCTCAGGTCGGAGGTTCGAATCCTCTTCCCGGCTCCGAAATTTCCTAGAGAGACGGCCGTGCTTTAAGAGAGAGCGCTTTGAGAGCCGGGACGGTTTCTTCAAGCTCTTCGACGGAGTAGAAGCCGTAGTAAGACTTGCCGTTAATAATCATGGCGGGCAGTTCCGGCTTTATTTTGTATATTGAAATAAGAGTTTCTATCGCGCCCAGATCGAAGTGGTAGTCGAAAGAGTAGACACGCAAATCCGGATATTTGTCGCGAAGCGCGGTTAAGACGTAGCCCATGCGTTCGCACTCTTCGCAATTTTCGGCGGTGGAATAGAAGTAAAGAATAAAAGTCGGTTTTATGCCGCATTTCTCCGTTACCCGCTTCATTAAAAGGTAGTCTTTAATCTCGAGAATGAAATAAGAACGTTTCAGGATGTCGAGATCGTCGGTATCGAGCTCCGTCTGATTCTCGGCATAGTCGAGTCTGTCGCCGAGAGCTCCGAGCTCTTCCGAAAGGAATCCCGGACCAATATCGAGGCAGGAAGTCTCTTCAAGCAGGGCAAATTGGGTTTCTGAAGAGAGAATATCGACGGCCACCCGGTTTTCGATGGCGCGGACATCCTCAAGCTTTTTTTTGCCCAAGGTGCTGGAGACGAAGACCGCGGTACCGAAGATAACGGCGGTGATGAGGAAGGCGAACAGATATTTTTTGGAATCAATCATTTATGGTGAGCTTGCCAAATCATCGCCAACTTACCTTTCTCCTGAAAATGGTGTTGAACAGGGCTCCCAGAAGCCAGAGAGGCGCAATGAAGATATAGAGTGTTAGGTAGTAGAAGATACCCTTGGACAACTTGGCGCGGCCGTCAGAAAGTTTCAATGAAAGAAAGAGGATGACAAGAGAGAGCCCCACAGCCGTCGCGGTAAGGAAAGTGATAGCGCCGGTGTTGAGGAAATACCAGTCGAATGACGGCCATGAAGGATTCCAATTCGGCCCAATGGCATTAAGTCTCGAGAGGAAATCTGCCAGTTTAGAGAAGTTATTCCAAAGCGCTCTGCCGACAATATAGATGAGAGAAAAAATCGAGAAGGCGGCTATCGGCAAGATAAAGAGGCCGATATTGCCGTATTTTCTATTGAAAAACATTTCGCGGTAATCGAAGGCGTTATTTAGAAAACCGTAGGTCCAACGCACTCTCTGGCGGTAGAGTTCCGGAAGTTTGGCCGGCGTGGAAGTAAAAATATGGGCTCCGTGAGAGTTAACAATCTTGTAGCGGTTCTTCTGGAGGCGAAGCGCTATTTCGAGATCTTCCGTTTGGTGCCCAGCCCGATAGCCGCCGAGCTCTTTGAGCACCGACGTTCTGAAAATCGAGAAGGGGCCGGGGGTGACGTAGAGCGCCCCGAGAGAAGAGAGCATGCGGCGCAAGAATATGCCCCAGCTGTACTCAACTTTTTGGATGAGCTGGACGACAGTCTTGGGCTCGTGGACCTTAATAGACGGTGTCACGGCCATAACGGTTTTATCTTCAAAGAAGGGGATAATTTTTTTCAGGGCTTCCGGACTCGCGTATGAGTCGGCATCAAGACAACCCACGAGCTCCGTTTTGACCTCCTCAAGAGCAAGGTTCAGAGCAGTGTGCTTGCCGCCGTTTGGTTTAAAAATAACCCTGATATCACCCTCCTTGGCAAGCAGATCGAGAGTCTTTTTTGTGTCATCGGTTGAGCCGTCGTCAACCGCGATAATCGCGAGTCTGTCTCGGGGATAGTCCAGATTCCTCAGGGAGGCGACGGTTGCGGCGACTGTCCGCTCTTCGTTAAAACAGGGGATGATGACTGTAACGCTCGGGAAATTTTTTAGATCTTTGCCCAAATGCTCCGATTCGAAAGCAAGTTCCTCGCGAACCTCAAGATAAGTTATGAGCAGGAACACCTCGAAAAAAAGCGAGATGAAAAGCGAGCCGTATAAAATAATGCTACCAAGGTCAATCATTTGCGAGAAATTTCACTATACCATACCATAAAGCAATGCCAGAGAATATAGTCATAAATTCGCCCGAAGAAGCCGAGCTCTTCGGCAAGCTCTCAGGGAAAAGTGACCCGGAATCGGAGCGGCTTAAGCGCTTCCTTGCCATGCCGGACTTGTCGAGAACGGAAGGGAGTCCTCTCCATGAAGTAGTTAAAAGAACGCTCGAAACCAAAGGGCTTCGGGGTTTTGACGTTATAAAAATCCCGGAAATCGTGCCCACCCATGTTACCTTTGACCTCTTTAACATGCCGCCGGGACACCCGGCAAGGTCGAAATCCGATACTTATTATGTCGCCGAAGATTTCATTCTCCGCACTCACGACACGGTGATGTGGTACTACTATCTTAACCATCCCGAGGTGAAGAAAAGAATCGGGGCAGGAAAGGAGCTCGGTGTTATCTGTTACGGCAAGGTTTATAGGAAAGACGAAATCGACAGAAAGCACATGAACGTCTTCCACCAAATCGGCGGACTCTACCTCGCACCCGACGATAAAAAAACGGTAACACCGGAAGACCTAAAAAACGTTTTAAGCGAGATTGCCAGAAGCATTTTCGGTGAAGACGTTGAGTTCAGATTTTATGACCACAACTTTCCTTACACCGACCCAAGCTTCGAAATGGAGGCGAAAATCAACGGGGAGTGGATTGAGATGCTCGGCTCGGGCCTGCCGAGAAAAAGCGTTTTGAAAAATTTCGGCCTTGAGGGCTACAACGGCTGGGCCTTCGGCTTCGGCATCGAACGGTTGGCCATCGCTTCGATGGACCTGCCCGATATCAGACTTCTTTGGTCAAGAGATCCAAGAGTGGTAAAACAGCTCAAACTCGGGCAAAAGTTCAAAGAAGTTTCTAAATTCCCGCCGGTGGTACGCGACATTTCGTTTGTCGTGGCCAAGGACTTCGTACCCAATAACTATTTTGACCTCATTCGCGATCTTTTCGAAGATTTGGTGGAAGAAGTCGGACTTATCGATAAATATGAGGATGAAAAAAAGTTCGGGAAGGACAAAATAAGCTACACTTTCCGGGTCACTTACAGAAGTCTTGAGAGAACCCTTACCAATACAGAAGTAAACGATTTGCACGCCAAACTGGAGAAGAAAACCGAGACCGATTTCGGGGCTAAAATACGGCTGGTTTAACGACAAAAAGAGCTTTCTTTTAAGCCCTATTTGTGCTAAAATAGGGGGTACAAAAACGCATGCCGAAACCAGCCCGACAAGATGAAGCTCACCGTTCTGGCGGGCAGGAGAAAAAAGGGGGCGAATACCGCGCCGAAGCTATTACAGTTCTTGAGGGGCTCGAGCCCGTACGCAAGCGCCCGGGGATGTATATCGGGACGACGGGACCGGACGGTCTGCACCATCTTGTTACGGAGATTTTCGATAACTCGCGCGACGAGGCTATGGGTGGCTTCGCCGATGATATCGAGATTGCGCTTCTCTCGGACAACATGGTGAGGGTGGTCGACAACGGACGAGGTATCCCCGTTGACACTCATAAACAGACGAAGGTTTCGGCGCTCGAGACGATTATGACAACCCTTCACGCGGGAGGTAAGTTCGGCGGCGAAGGCTACAAAATTTCCGGCGGTCTTCACGGCGTCGGCGGCTCCGTCGTCAATGCGCTCTCCGAATACTGCCGAGCCGAGGTCCATAGGGACGGCGGTATCTACATGCAGGAATACAGCCGTGGTAAGCGCAAGGCCGCGGTCAAGAAAATCGGCAGCTCGAAGCTCCACGGCACCATCATCACTTTTAAGCCGGACGAGACTATTTTCCCAGACACCAATTTCGGCTTCGAGCGTATTGCTAACCATGTCCGCCAACAGGCTTATCTCGTCAGAGGTTTGAGAATCTCGGTTATAGACGCGAAGGGCATGAAATTTAGTCCCTCAGAAGCTAAGAAGCTCGACGATGGCAGTGTTTTCTATCTTCGAGAGCTTGAGCTTGAGACGCCTTCAATGTCTTTCTATTTCGAAGGGGGCTTGGTATCTCTCGTTCGCTTCGAGAATGAGCACTCCAAGCCGATGCACAAAAACATCTTTTATGTGGAGAAAAAGGCGGGCAAGAACGAATATGAGACCGTGGAAGTGGCCTTGCAGTATGTCGACGATATTTCGGCCAGAGTCCTGCCTTTCGCCAATAATATCTACACGAGCGAGGGGGGCACGCACGTGACGGGTTTTAAAACCGCGCTCACAAGAAGTCTCAACACTTATGCCAGAAAGAATAACCTTGTAAACGAGAAGGAGGACAACTTTACTGGTGACGACGTGCTTGAGGGCTTGACCGCCGTCATTTCGGTTAAGCTCAGCGAAATCCAATTCGAGGGACAGACGAAGAGCAAGCTCGGCTCGGTCGAAGCGCAGAGCATGGTCACTTCCGTTTTCGGCGACGCCTTTTCCACCTTCTTGGAAGAAAACCCGGACGATGCCAGGGCGATTATTCAGAAGGTGGTTCTCGCGCTCAAGGCGAGGAAGGCCGCCAAGGCCGCCAAAGATTCTGTTCTAAGGAAGGGCGCGCTTGAGGGTATGACTCTGCCCGGGAAACTGGCCGACTGTCAGTCACGCTCGGCGGAAGAGTCGGAACTTTTCATCGTTGAGGGAGATTCGGCCGGCGGCACCGCCAAGCAGGGCCGAGACAGAAGAATCCAAGCCATCCTGCCTCTTCGCGGAAAAATTTTAAATATCGAACGGGCCCGCCTCGACAAGATGCTCTCGAGCGAGCAGATAAAGAATCTGGTGGTAGCCTTTGGTACGGCCATCGGCGATACCTTCGATATCACCAAACTCAGATATCACAAAATAATTATCGCCACCGATGCCGACGTCGACGGGGCCCACATCAGGACTCTCTTACTGACACTTCTTTACAGATTCTTCAGGCCGCTTATCGATTCTGGTTTCGTTTATATTGCTCAGCCGCCGCTCTACAAAATAAAGCACGGCAAAGAGATTACGTATGCCTATTCCGACAAGGAGCGCGATCTCAAGGCCAAGCCCGGCGATGACATTCAGCGCTACAAAGGCTTGGGAGAAATGAACGCCGAAGAACTCTGGGAGACGACGATGAATCCTGCCGCTCGCATTCTCAAGAAAGTTACCGTCGAAGACGGCAGGGAAGCCGACAGAATTTTCGACATTCTTATGGGCACAGACGTGCCTTCGAGGAAATCGTTCATCCAATCGAACGCCAAGAAAGCCGTTCTCGATATCTAAAAAAGCGAGAATCCACAACATTTTTGACCAGCCCGTCAAGATATTGACGGGTCTTTTTTATCCTTGTGGATAAATGGTGGATAACTTTAGTGGTGCTGTGGAGAGTGGTGGGATATACTTCTAGTCAGGTGGGAAATAGTGGTAATATGAAAGAGCAATGTTTATCGGAGAGTACACACATACCGTTGATGAAAAAAACCGTTTTTCGTTGCCGGCTAAATTTCGTAATGGGCTCGGCAAGAAGGTAGTCGTTACTCGCGGCAAAGATCGCTGTCTCTTTCTTTATCCCACTAAGACTTGGGTCGCCATCTCGGAAGAGGTGAAGAAACTCGGTCATGTGGAAAGTGACCACCGCTACGCGCGATTCACTTTCGCTGGTGCATCTGAAATCGAGATTGATTCTATAGGCAGGATTCTCGTCCCTGAATTTTTGCGGGAGTTTGCAGACCTCAAAAATTCCCTTGTCATTATCGGCGTTCACGACAGGGTGGAAATCTGGGATTTGAGACGCTGGACAACCTATAGAAGAAAGCTTGAATCAGAATATGCATAAATCTGTTCTTTTAAAAGAAAGTACCGAGGCCCTGGGTCTCGCGCCGGGAAAAATTTTCCTCGACGCGACCTTCGGGGCCGGCGGCCATACCAAGGAAGTGCTCGGTCGCTATCCGGACGCGAAGGTCATCGCTATGGATCAGGATCCTGAGGCGGTTGCCCGCGCGCTCGAAATCCCGGGCGTTACTGCCGTGAGAGAAAATTTCCGCAATCTCGACAAAGCTCTCAGAGAACTCGGAGTGACCAAAGTCCACGCAATTCTTTTCTACCTCGGAATTTCGAGTAATCAGCTCGAGAGCTCGGGCAGGGGCTTCTCATTCTTGCGGGACGAGCCGCTCGACATGCGGCTGTCAGAGAGAGGTATCCCGGCCAAAGACATTCTCAACTCCTGGAACGAGAATGCCTTGGAACTCGTTCTGCGGGGCTTCGGAGAAGAAAAATTCTCGCGAAGAATCGCCCGGGCCATAGTGGCAAGAAGGGAAAAGAAACCTTTCGAAACAACTGGTGAGCTCGTCGAGGTCGTGCTCGAGGCAAGACCCGCGAGCCCGAGAGAGAAAATCCACCCCGCGACAAAAACCTTTCAGGCCATCCGCATCGCCACGAACGACGAGCTCACGAGTCTTGAAGAGGGATTGAGG
>JBASCT010000028.1:0-6947 GCA_049651785.1 Minisyncoccia bacterium | reverse complement strand
GTGGTTCGGTCACCGCCGGGCTTGCCATAATCGATACGATGAATCATGTTAAGCCGAATATTTCTACCGTTTGTGTCGGCATGGCGGCCTCCATGGGTTCCCACATTTTGGCCGCAGGAACAAAAGGAAAACGTTTCGCCCTTCCTAATTCGGAAATCATGGTCCATCAACCGCTCGGCGGTGTCGAGGGCCAGACTTCTGATATTACTATCCGAGCTGAATGGTATCTAAAACTGAAAAAGCGACTTTCCAAAATGATGTCTGAAGCCACAGGCCAACCACTCGCCCGAATCGAGAAGGACGAAGATCGTGACTTCTTCATGAGCGCCGAAGAGGCTAAAAAATACGGCCTTATAGACAAGATTCTCTAGAAGTAGTAGACTCTTAACTGTTCCCACTTGAAAAGTTTCGCCAATAGGCGAATGAAACTGTTTTAACTCAGATTCTACGGTAACGGTCGCTTAACCCCAATACGTTTATGTCCGTCAAACTTGCTTTACTGCTTGCTCTGCTTGCCGCATCGGCCGGTATCGGCTTCGGATATTTCCTGCGCCTCCTGATCTCACTCGGGCGCAAGGGCTCCATGGAGCTCGACATCAAGGAGATGCAGCTCGCTTCGAAAGAAGAAGCCCAGCGCATCATTGATAAAGCCGAAACTCGCGGCGGGGAAATTTTGGAGCGAGCCCAGAAAGAATTCAGAGAACGCGAGGAGAGGGCCAAGCGAGCCGAGGACAGACTCATAAAGAAGGAAGAGCTTTTGGATAAACGCCAGTCCGATTTAGAGCGCGAGGCCGAAAATACCAAGAAAAAAGGGGCTGAATTGGCGAGTCTCAAGGAAAAAATTGAGGCCTTGGTTAAAGAGCGCGAACACGAGCTTGCCAAAGTGGCGGGTCTTTCTCGCGCCGAGGCCAAGAAGGAGCTTATGAAAATAGTGGAGAAGGAGGCCGAAGAGGATCTCCTTGTTCGTACCAAAAAACTTGAAGCCGAAGGCAATGAACGTCTCGAGGCCCGCGCCCGCGAGATTCTTGCCACCTCCATTCAGAGATTGGCTGTTTCGACCGCCTCCAACATGATGGGCACGACGATTACTTTGCCCTCCGACGAGATTAAGGGGAAAATTATCGGCAAGGAAGGCAGGAACATCAAGGCCTTTGAGCGCGCTACCGGAGTTGAGGTCATCGTCGACGACACGCCGAACTCGATTACCCTCTCGTCTTTTGACCCGGTTCGCCGAATAACGGCCAAGCTCGCGCTCGAAAATCTGATTGCCGACGGGCGCATTCAGCCGGCAAAAATCGAAGAATTCGTCAAAAAGGCGGAAGAAGAAATCAACAGAATTATTAAAGACAAAGGCGAAGAAGCGGCCATGGAGTGTGAGGTCTTCAACCTCGACCCGAAATTGGTCTCGCTTCTCGGACGACTTAACTTCCGCACGAGCTACGGTCAGAATGTTTTAGACCACTCGGTTGAGATGGCCCACATCGCGGGCATTATCGCGAGGGAACTCGGCGCCGATGTTGCGGTCGCTAAAGCCGGCGCTCTGCTCCATGACATCGGCAAAGCGCTGGACCACGAAGTCGCCGGCACCCACGTCGAGATTGGTCGGAAAATTTTGGAAAAGTTCAACGTGCCCCAAGCCGTCATTCAGGCCATGCAGTCGCACCACGAAGAGTATCCTTACGAGACGATAGAATCGATTATCGTTCAGACCGCCGATACCATCTCGGCCGGTCGTCCGGGAGCCCGACGCGACACGGCAGAGCGCTACCTCAGGCGTCTCGAGGATCTCGAGGCAATCGCCTCTTCCTTTGCCGGGGTTGAGAAGGCCTACGCTCTTTCGGCCGGCCGCGAAATTCGCGTTTTTGTCTTTCCCGACAAGGTTTCCGACCTTGAGGCCAGAGAACTTGCAAGAAATATCGCCTCAAGAATCGAGGGTGAATTGAAGTATCCGGGGGAAATCAAGGTTAATGTCATCAGAGAGGCCCGGGTCATAGAGTTTGCCCGATAAAACGGCTTATTATATAATTCCTCTCGAGTCTATAGGTAATTGTAGAGTCATTTATTAAATAAAATTAGAGACTAATGAACAAGGTAGATATTGCAAACGCAGTGCACGCAAAGCTCGGGGGCACGAAGGTGCAGGCCGAGGAGGTCGTAGACACGGTCATCGACTCGATTGTCTCGACCCTCAAGAAAGGCGGCGAAGTCTCGATTGCGGGACTCGGCATCTTTTCCACCAAGGTTCGCGCCGCTCGTCAGGCGAGGAATCCTCGCACCGGCGCCTCAATCTCGGTACCCTCTATGCGCGTACCGAAATTTCGCCCAGCTAAGGGTCTTAAAGAAGCGGTCAGATAATCTCCTCGCCTCTTGGATAAAAACCCCGCGAGAGCGGGGTTTTTATTTTATTCAACCTTGTAGTCTTCCCTGATTTTTCCGACCTCTTTTTCTTCTTCGGTCTGATTTTTCACGCGAGCTTCTCTGCCGAGATGCGAGAGCTCTGGCGGCGGCAAGGCGTGTAACTCGAGTACTCTCTTTTCCAAGAGAGTTTGGTTGTTCTTTGTCGGCTCTTCGAGCACTTCGGACACAAGAATTTCCAGTATGAAACCGACGTGCGGACCGGGGTTTGAATCCGTGAGTTTCATAATATCGGCGCCGTTGATTTTTAACTGCTTTACCGAGATTGGGTCGCGCAAAACTTCTTCAATCATGGATTTATATTTGCGGAGGCGATAGGGCGTTTCCTTCGGGCGGCCTGTGCCGACGCGATCGGAGGTTCTCAGACTAATAAGATCCCAGATCAGATCCTCTCCGACATTTCTTACCATACGGCGCACGGCGCTTGGCGTGATTTTCTCCGTGTCGGAGAAGAACATGTGCCAGCGCACGAGCTTCGTCGTTTTGTCGACGACTTCTTTCGGGAATTTCAAATCCTCCATGATTTTCCTCGCCATTTTGGCTCCCACGACTTCGTGGCCGTAGAAGGTCCATTGGTTATTTTTCCAAGCTCGGGTGTGAGGTTTCGCCACGTCGTGAAGAAGGGCCGCAAGCCGGATATGGGGTGGGAATTTTTTCTTGGCGGAATGGTTGAGAGTGCGGAGAATATGTTCCCAAACGGTATAGGCGTGAGCCTGGTTTTGTTCCATGCCTATCCCCTTTTCAAATTCGGGCGAAATAAATTTAAGCACGCCGAGGCGGGCCGCCATGTCGAGGGAAACCGCCGGCTCGTCCGAGAGAACGATTTTTATAAATTCGTCGCGGATGCGTTCCCGCGAAATATGGGAGAGGAGTTCGGCATTTTGAGCAATGGCGTTTTGTGTCTCAAGTTCAAGGGCGAAATTAAGTTCGCTCGCCAGGCGCAGGGCTCTCAACATTCTCAGGGCGTCTTCCCGGAAGCGCTCTTCCGGCTTCCCGACCGTGCGGATAAGTTTCTTTTCAATATCCTTTTCTCCACCAAAGGGGTCGATTAGGAGGCCGTCCGAGACGCCGTAAGCCATTGCGTTTATGGTGAAGTCGCGGCGCGCCAAATCTTCTTCAATGGTTTTGCCCCACCTTACCTCGTCGGGTCGGCGGAAGTCGGAGTAACCGGATTCCAGACGGAAGGGTGTAATCTCAACTGTTTTGAGAGTTTCGTCTTGCATCTCTTCATTTACCACCCCGACGGTGCCAAACTCGTTTTCGTAAAACGTTTTTGGGAAAAGTTTGATAATTTCTTCCGGCTTGGCACTCGTGGCGATGTCCCAATCTTTCGGGACTCTCCCGAGGACGAGGTCTCTTGTTGCGCCACCCACGACAAAGTTCTTGAAACCGGCACGCGAAAGTGCCTCCGAGACATCTCTTACTTCTTTCGGAATATTTAATTCTTTTCTTTTTTTCATAGGGAGTTACGCGGTGCCCCCAGCAGGAATCGAACCCACATCACCTGTTCCGAAGACAGGCACTTTATCCATTAAGCTATGGGGGCTAAGACTTATGTTACAAGCTATCTTCCAGTGCGACTAGGGAGAATCGAACTCCCATCTCGTCCTTGGCAAGGACGCATTCTACCACTAAACCATAGTCGCAGGTGAGAAGATAATAACTTATCGGCAGAAAAAAATCGAGATTTGGAAATCGTAATTTCGCGTGCTAGGATAGACATTTACGGGCTGTAGTACAGCGGTAGTATACACGCTTCGGGAGTGTGAGACCCGAGTTCGATTCTCGGCAGCCCGATGCCAAGTAAAATATGCTAGCATAACTTCTGTTTCTCTCTACGGGCTGTCGTATACCGGTAGTATTTGCGCTTTGGGAGCGTAAGGACTGGGTTCAATTCCCAGCAGCCCGACACTTAGGATCCTTGTTTTTCCAGAATTGTCTGGACACCTTGCCACAATTTCTCAAGCCTTAAATATGTTGGCTTATCAGAATATCTAACCTTGCATGTTCCCTTGTTTTTACCAATCTTATTTCCTGCGGGTCTTATAATTGTCTTAGTAAATCTTTCTAGGGGTATTTTGGTAACCGCTGACCAGTATTTTTCTATTTGTTCTTGATTATCGCCATGATGGATTTGGAGTTGTAATTTTAAACGCGACTCATTAATGCCAATATCTTTTCTTAAAAACTCTAAAAAAGATTTTATTACTCTCGGGTCAGTATTGGTAACATCAACTGGGCACACTAAAGTTTCCCATCGATTGTCTTTATAGGCTTTTGTCCCTTCTGTCCACCATATTGTTATCCCTACGATCTGCCTCAAACTAAGCCTGCTCATTTAAATAATTTTACTATATTACATGCTATACAGCATGTGAATAAGGTAAGAAAATAAGCTGTGATATAGTATTTAAGTTTCAATCTTGGCCATATGATTACATGCTGGCCCAATAGTTCTGTTTCTCACTACGGGCTGTATGAGTACATCAGCCCAGGTGCTCGGAATGAATATCAAAGCAAGCTTTGCTATTATTCTTCTCTACGGGCTGTAGTATAGCGGTAGTATTTGCCCATGGGGTGGGTAAGGCCCGGGTTCAATTCCCGGCAGCCCGAAAGAAAATAGACGGGCTATAGTATAAAAGCAGTATACATGCATGGGGTGCATGAAGCCCCGGAGCGTTACCGGGTAGCCCGAAACATCCATATTAGTGCGGGATGTGAGAATCGAACTCACGCATCGAACTTGGAAGGTTCGCATTCTACCACTAAACTAATCCCGCTTCGTTTTTGACAATATCAATAGAACTTAAGATTCTTCTCATAAGAAGAACTCCATATTTTCTATCACCTCGACTTCGAATTGTTACATGAGCTGTGCCAAATGGCAATTTTTTTGTAACTCTCACTTTTTTATTCAATCTTCTGTCGACAAAGACTGGATGAAACTGTTTAAGTGGCAACCCGGTCTGCTTAGACCAATATCTTTTACTTTCGTCGATGTTGCAGTCAGGGTACAAATGAATTCTAATCGAGAAGTTTCTTTTAGCTAATCCATAGATTTTCCTTAACCAAAAAATTCCAGTTTTGATTATAGTAGGGTCAGAATTTACTATTCTAATACATATAGTTTTTGAACCTTCTCCCATATATATTCCTAAGCCAAGCATGAGCAAATCTCTTTTTGAAAACCTCCCAATATCATCAATTGCAAGCTCGCTAGCCTCTCTCAGAGAATCTAGTTTAATTTTTTTCCGATGATCTACAATGATTTTATGGCTACGCTTTATATTATTTTTAGTCATGATATTTGGAGCATAAGGAATTGTTTTTAACCATGAACTAAGGCTACCTTTAGATGCACCTAAGTGTTTTTGTATAAAACTATAAGAAAATCCGCGCTTTCTTAGCTCTGTTGCCTTAAGTTTAATATCTAGCTTGGTCATACTATGTAATTATAGCATAACACGCACGTTCAATTCCCCCATCCCGCACTTTTTCGCCCTAAATAACGATATTTTCGAGTATTTCGGCTCGCGCCTTTCGCTCTTTTTCGTTGATTTTGACCGTGATTAGATCGAGTTGCCAGTCTTTTTCAATATTGTTTTCCAGAAGGTATGTCTGAATCGCTCGGTGTAAGCGCCTAATTTTCCAAGGATGCATATTGTCTTCAGGTCTAAATTCTCCAAGCGTTCCATGGGAAACTTTATTATCTAAGGTTACACGAGAAACCTGCCCGCCTGAACGACCGTCCAGGCGGGCGCTCTTTACCTCTACAAAGTGAATCATATTGTCTTTTTCGGCAATAATGTCTATTTCACCCCACTTTTTTAGATAATTCCTGCCTACTATTTGGAAGCCACGTTTTTTGAGAAAGTCACAGGCCACATTTTCACCAATATCTCCCAGCTTTCTTTTTTGCGTTCGCTTGTCTTCATTCATACATTTAAAAGTTTCATATGAAACATATAAGTCAAAAAATCATTGAAATTAAGGACATTTGACCTATTATACACCAAAATATGTCCTTTAATACCCAGTTTCCACAGAATTATCCCCAATTTCCAGTATTTTTCATTAAGGACAAACTCTTCGACTACGCTCAGGGTAAACCTTTCAATATACTCAAGGTAAACAAAAACCACCGCGGGTTGTGCGGTGGTTTCCGCTTGAGAGCGGAGGAAGATCATTCCAGAAATGGAGAAGGGCGACACAGACGGTGCGAAACCCTAAGAAAAAATTGGAGGTTCGTCGTCCTCACACTCGTCCAAACCAGAATCATCTTCCGGTAAATTGGAACGGCCTTCCAAGAACAAATGTTCGGGTCCAAACCGCAATCAGAGAATCGCGAGATATCGCCAAGCGCCCATGTATATTCTACCGAATAAAGGACAAATTTTAAACAGCAGCTGGGGATAATTATTTGTCCCTTATTTTATGGCTCTATTTAAGGGTTAATTTGATAGGGCAGTGGTCAGAGCCGAAAACATTATCTAGTATTTCTATTGATTTAACCTTTTTTAGCATCTCCGGAG
>JBASCT010000027.1:0-2012 GCA_049651785.1 Minisyncoccia bacterium | reverse complement strand
GGCGGATCACCCACCTTTTGATGGGACCGAGCCTCTTTGAAAAACTCCCCTGGTATGAGACGAGCGCATTCCACCTGAGTCTCGCCGGCGGTTTCATCACCTGCTTCGTTTGGGGCTCGGCCGTCTGGCTGGGGGGAGATCTCTTCCGGCCCTCCGGAACGCCGGCGCTTCGGAACGCCTTCCGTTCTCGGCGCCTCTCCGGGCTGACCAGTCTGCTCAATCTCATTTTTTTGATCGGGGTCGCCGCTGCTCTCACCAGGATCAGCCCGCGCGAGTTTGCTTATGGTCTGCCGCCGGAGGTGTTGTTGCTTTTAGTGATTCCGTTCCTGACGCTCGGGACGACCGCCGTTCTTTGGATCTTTCTGATGGTTGACTGGAGACAAAGGGATGGATCACTGATCGGCCGACTGCACGATTCGTTCATCGGGACGGCGGCGCTCGGATTTTTCCCGTTCCTCGCCTACTGGAACCTGCTTGGTTTTCATTTTTGACCGAGGTGGCGTCCGAATATTCAGTGTGATAGGATGAGAACAAGAAGTAAGTGAAGGGAGGTTTCGATGCCGGAGAGGTTGCCGGAAGAGGAAAAAGCCGTTTATCAAATCACCGTCGGAGATCGCGAATGGCGGGGAGGACCGGCCTTCCGTCCTTTGAGCCGGCTGGATCGATTGAAGTTCAACCTGTTGACCCTCTTGGGTCTGACGATCTTCCTGGCGGTGATCATTTCCGCTTTCTTTATCGGGCTGGTCCTGGCGATTCCACTGACCGTTCTTTGGATGATCTGGCTGGCCCGGATCGGCTGGCGCCTGCGAATGCGATCGCGCGCGAACCGGTTTTAGCGCGCTGTCTCCTCAGGAAGAGGTCAATCGCCGAAACCGCCGGTCTCGATCTGCATGAGTCGGCCGTTCTTAAAGCGGAAGGTCCGGATGAGTCGCGTTGATCCGAGGTTGTACACCCACGTATCATTCTCCCGCCAGGATGGGTCTGCGGGGTTGGCGGTGGTCGGCTCCCCGCACTTCATCCTCACCTCCCATTTCGTCTCCCCCGATGAAACGATCGTCCGCTCGCAACCGAAGTCGGCCGGCGCCTCCGGAGGGAAACCATAACCGCCGGTCTTTACCTCGATCAGAAGATCGTTCTTGAAATGAAGAATCCGAATGAATTTGGACGGCCCGAAGTCGTAGACCCACTCCTCGAAGGTGAGGAGCTCGCGCCGAAGCGGGCGCGGGGCGGTCTCGACGAATCGCTCTTCGCTCCAGCGCTCCCGCCACACCGGCTCCCCGCACCGGGAGGCCACCTCCGCCGTCGTTTTTCCAAGGGCCATCCGTTCCGGGTCACACTCAGACGCAAGGGCCGTCCGCCTCCCGGCGATTGACAAGAAAAGCGTCAACGAAAAATAAAACATCCGGGCGCGCATTTCCATCAAGACCTTTCTTTAGACACTCCACTCCTGTATAATCCAATTCCGAAAAAAAATCAACGATCCACAGCGGGATGGAGCGCCGAGATGTCCAAACCTGAACGTTCGAATTGTACTTTTTGTAAGATGATCCGGGGGGAGATTCCAAGCCACCCGGTCTTCGAGGATGAAGTTTCTTTTGCCTTCCTCGATCATCGCCCCCTCTTCCCGGGGCATCTCCTGCTGGCGCCGAAGGTTCATTATATGACGCTGGTCGATCTTCCGGCCGAGCTGGTCGCGCCGCTCTTCGGCAGCGCACGGCTGTTGTCCCTTGCCGTGGAGGAGGGATTGGGGGCGGAGGGATCGTTCATCGCGCTGAATAATAAGGTCAGCCAGAGTGTCCCCCACCTTCATATCCATGTTGTTCCCCGGCGCAAGGGGGATGGTTTGAAGGGCTTCTTCTGGCCGCGCCGCGCCTATAAGAACAACGATGAGATGGCCCAGGTCCAACGGACCCTTCGAGCGACGATTGACCGAATTCGGTCCGCGGGTGCGGTCTAGCCCGAACGAGCATAGGGTATTTCCGTCTTGAACACGCATGCGCGTCGTATTACCT
>JBASCT010000026.1:0-1540 GCA_049651785.1 Minisyncoccia bacterium | reverse complement strand
GTGCGGTATTGCCAGGTCCTAATCGTCGACACAGCTACGGGGCAGCAAGATCCGGCCGTGCGGACATACAGTTCCTACACTGATGCTTCAGGGCGCTACGCACTCCAGATCCCGAACAACCTAGTGTCGTGTCCCAAGAATACCTTGCATAAGTAAGCAGTGGATCATAGACTGGCTTCCTGTTAACAAGGAGGGAGTCTATGGCGCTCGGTCGTCCTGTCATCCCCGTAGTCTTGAGCGAGTCCACCCGTGCCGAATTGGAGGGCATGGTGCGTTCGCGCTCCTTGCCCCACGCGCTGGTACGACGCGCGCGGATCGTTCTTCTGGCCGCCGACGGTCTCTATAATACGGTGATCGCGGCGAAGGTTGGCCTCACCGGTTCGATGGTGGGCCAGTGGCGCAAGCGTTTCCTGGCGCAAGGCCTGATGGGTCTCTACGACGAACCTCGACCGGGCGGTCCGCGGTCGATCAGCGATGAACAAGTTGCCGCTCTGATCCGTCGTACGTTGAACACCAAACCCAAAGATGGGACACACTGGACGTGCCGGTCCCTTGCGGCTCAAACACATGCGTCCAAGTCGACCATTCAGCGGGTGTGGCATGCCTTCGGCATCCAGCCGCACCGGCAGAAACACTTCCACTTGTCGACCGATCCCTTCTTCGTGGAGAAGGTCCGTGACATCGTCGGCTTGTATCTGAATCCGCCGGACAACGCCATGGTGTTGTGCGTCGATGAGAAAAGCCAAATCCAAGCCTTGAACCGGCAGCAGCCCACGCTGCCTATGGGATTGAGATACGTCGAGGGGATCACGCACAACTACGTCCGCCACGGTACCACCACGTTGTTTGCCGCTTTGGACATCGCATCGGGGCGTGTTCTCACCCGCTGCACACCACGCCACCGCCATCAGGAGTTCCTTCAGTTCTTGCGGCAGATTGACGCCAGTGTCCCGAAGCATCTCGACTTGCACCTCGTCGTCGACAATTACGCCACCCATAAGCATGCCAAGGTCAAGCGCTGGCTGGCCGCACGGCCCCGGTACCATGTCCATTACACGCCCACGTATGCCTCGTGGCTCAATCAGGTGGAAATCTGGTTTAACATCATCACGCAACGCGCCATCCGGCGGGGCACCTTCACGAGTGTGGCCCACTTGATCGAACAGATTCGACAATTCGTCGAACGCTATAACCCGAAGGCGCACCCATTTGTCTGGACGGCCACCGCCAACTCGATTCTCCTAAAACTCAAGCGACTTTGTGAAGCTATTGCTGGGACACGACACTAGGAGCATACTATTCAACCAATGGAATAGCCGGGCCATGGGGAGGAAGCAATGATGCTCCCTCGACACTTGTGGAAGGTTACGATCCGGTCGTCGCCTACGACGCGAACGGGGTCGCCTATTTCTGTAACATTGAGGACATCGGCACTGCGATTTGCCCAGTCAACTTGGCAATTGCGCCCATTGTCGCACTCTGGAGGTCGGCAGACAACGGAGCTACTTGGGTAGATCGAAAATACCCCGTTACCCCGGAT
>JBASCT010000025.1:0-82727 GCA_049651785.1 Minisyncoccia bacterium | reverse complement strand
ATCAAGGACGGCAACATCTCGGGTATTACCGTTGTCGGTGACAAGCTGGAGCTCACCTTCGCCGACGAGACGAAGAAACTTTCGAAGAAAGAGGCGAACACCGCCCTCACCACGACCTTGAAAAATTATGAGGTCTCCGAAGAAGAGCTTGCGAAAATCAATATTGAAGTCAGAAGCGATCGGGGCTTCCTCTACTGGTTCGCCTCGCTCGCGCCGATAATCCTGCCGATTGTTTTCATCGTCTTTTTCATCTGGTTTTTGACTCGGCAGGTCAAGGGCGCGGGCATGCAGGCCTTCACCTTCGGCCAGTCGAAGGCGAGGATGACGCACCCGGACGACAAGAGTCAGAAGGTCACTTTTAAAGACGTTGCCGGATGTAAGGAAGCGAAAGAAGAGCTCAAAGAGATTGTCGACTTCCTCAAGAATCCGAAAAAGTTCTTGGACATCGGCGCGCGCATTCCGAAGGGCATTCTTCTTATGGGCGCTCCGGGGACGGGCAAGACCCTTCTTGCTCGAGCCGTCGCGGGGGAGGCGGGGGTCTCATTCTTTTCCATCTCGGGGTCGGAGTTTGTCGAGATGTTCGTCGGTGTCGGCGCCTCGCGCGTGCGTGACCTCTTTGACCTCGCGAAGAAAGCCGCGCCGGCCATTATCTTCGTCGACGAGATAGACGCCGTCGGGCGGGTGCGCGGTACTGGTGTTGGCGGCGGGAACGACGAACGCGAGCAGACCTTAAACCAAATTTTGGTGGAGCTCGACGGCTTCGAGCCGAATGAGAAGGTGATAGTCATGGCGGCGACGAACCGCCCCGACGTCCTTGACCCAGCGCTTCTTCGCCCGGGCCGTTTCGACAGGCGGGTGACCCTCGACCTCCCGGACAGGAAGGATAGGGAAGAAATCCTCTTAATCCACGCAAGGAAAAAGCCCTTTGCCGAGGATGTGAACCTGCCGCTCATCGCCGAGCGTACCCCCGGCTTCTCGGGTGCTGATCTCTACTCTCTGATGAACGAGGCGGCGATATTGGCGGCGCGCGAGAACAGGACGAAGGTTTCGCAATTCGACCTTATCCGCTCGATAGAGAAGGTGATGCTCGGTCCAGAGAGAAGGAGCCACATTCTTTCCAAGAAAGAGAAGGAACTCACCGCCTATCACGAAGCGGGGCACGCTCTCGTCGCCTCTATCCTTCCTTACGCCGATCCGGTTCATAAGATTTCAATAATTTCGCGCGGTCGCGTGGCGGGCTACGTTCTAAAACTTCCTTTGGAAGACAGGAAAATGCAGTCGAAGAAAGAATTCCTCGACGACATCGCGACAGCTCTGGGCGGCTACGTCGTGGAGAAAAATATTTTCCACGATATCACGACGGGCCCTTCAAACGACCTGCAGGTGGCGACGGCGCGCGCCCGCGATATGGTGACGAAGTTTGGCATGTCGGAGAAGATGGGGCCCGTGGCGCTCGAAGGTCCCGGCGGCAAACCTCTTTTTGGTATGGGTGTCGGCGACAAAGATTATTCGGAGAAGGTTGGAGCGATGATCGATGCCGAGGTCTCCGAGATTATGAATGAAGCGATGAAAAAGGTTGAGAAAATTGTCAAAGAAAACAGGAAAGCGCTTGATGCTATCGCCAAGCGTCTGATAGAGGTGGAAACTATTGAGCAAAAAGAGTTCGAAGAGCTTTTGGTAGCGAACGGCATTACGCCCAAAAAAAAGAAAGACATCGAACATCAGGCATAAAAAGGATACCCGCCCGTACCGAACGGCACGTTCGGGCGGGTTGAACATCAAGCGCAGGCACGAAATCAGCTTTTTCTCTATACTGCGCCGCCGGCGGACACGCACTCGCGGCAATTCTTCTTGTGGGTGAAGATTTCGTAGAGGGCCGAAAGGGCGACCAAGATGTAGATAATCATGGCCACACTGTCGCCGACATAATTGCCGACGCCGTAACCGAAGGCCTCGAGCCCCCAGTTAAGACCGCCGATAACGAGCAGAATGAAAGTAACTTTATGAATAGACATGCTCTATATTTAAGCTACTAAATCACACGAACCGCTATTTATTCTAACACTCTCTAGAGACCGAGGGGGTCGGATTTGGGGAGAGGTTTTCCTGTCGCTTTGATACCCGTATGATGCGTGGCGGCGAGCTGCATAATCGTATCTTTGACAAGCTCGGGGTGGGGCACTTGGATGAAGACGAATTCTTTCTCGGTACCGGCGGTCTGAATCGTGACATCGCCGAATTTTAGGAAAGTTTCGATAAAGCCTTCGATATGCACCGTGACATCCTGAATGCGATTGGACTGGAGCTCGCTTATTTCTCTGTCGAAGAAGCCGCGCTGGTTGCTGTCGATGATGCGTTTATTGGTGATGACGACGGTCGAGAGGGTATAGAGAGTCAAGGTTTGGAAAACACTAAACCACAAGAAGAGGTACCAGAGACTTGAGCCGAGGAGATAGAGACTTAGCCAGCCGCCGCCGACAATGTAGGAGTAAAAGACGAGGAAGCCGAAAATCGGGACGAGACCGACGAGTCCGAAGACACCGAGGCGAATGTAGATGGTGAAAGGGTGCCGGCGTACGAGGGCGATAACTTCCTCGCCCTCCTTTTGTCCTACGAAGGAGTTGAGAGTGTCGTTGAAGATGGCGAAGATCGAATGAAGCTTCATGGCAGGACGTTGCTTATATCGACCTTGATAAAGAATATGATGAGGGCGGCCGAGAGGATGAGTGAGCCCGTGAGGAAAATGCCCGCGATCCGCTTGGGTTGCGTGCCGATGCCGAAGCGCGTTAAGTGGTAGACCGTGACGAAGGCGAATATCCAATAGATGACGAGAACACCGATAACGAAGGCTTGGAAAATTATTCCGAGAAACTGCATAAACTATATCTCTAATATTAGCATTCTTTAAAAAAGAATGACCCCCGCCTTGGTAGACGAGGGTCAAGAAACTAGCGGGAGCAAACTGTCAGGTTGCCACCGCTATTGGGCTGGCACCTTTGGTAGGAGGGACGACTGATAGATCGACACGACAAGGAGAATGGCAGTGAGTCCAGCGTAAAGCAGGAACCACCAAACCCGCTTACCGAGCGGAAGATCTGAGCGCTCATCAACAATGAACGAGTCCTTTTCTCCAGAGTGTGCCTTTGCGAGGAGGACAACCGTGAAAAAAGTTGCCAAGATTCCATCGAGGACATCTACCCACCATGGTTGGTGACTGTAGCCAAGAATCATGAGCACGATCATACCGACAGTACAAATTCCTGCCATGAGAGTCCTAAGCTTCAGTTTTATAAACTGAAGCTCGGAGACCACCAGGACCCAAATAAGCAAGATAACCGGCTCACGAAAGAAGACCGAGAAGACAGCAAGCGCGGTAACCCCTACGTACTGAAACCACGAACCCGTGGCTTGGGTTATCCTACCGCCGTCAAGTGGACTAATGGGCACCATGTTGAACAGGTTGAGGAAGATAGCAGCGTAACTCGTGATGAGCACGAGGTGTGCGGTTGTTGAGTCTTCTGGTAGAAAGAACCACACAGCAAACAGTGCTGCTGCACCAATGCTACCAAGCAGTGGTCCTCCGTAGCCGACGTAAGCCTCATCGTCCCTGTTCGTAAACTTTGGTGCGAAGATGGCTGCGCCGAGGAACGGTATGAAGACGGGCGTGGAGGCAGGGTAACCCTTCAGTCGAAGTGCGATAACGTGTCCCATCTCGTGGATGAAGAGCATGGCGACCAGACCAATGGCAAACCATGGTCCGAGCCAAAACGCGTAAGCAAATGTGGACAGGGCCATGGATCCGAACGTGATTGCTGGTTTGGCAATCTTCGCCGCCTTCAGAAGCTTTGTGGACTTGCCGAGGATGATGAGAATGATGAGGAAAATACTCCTTCCCCCAGTTTTTTGAGACATTTCTGCTCCCTACTGCTAGTTGTGAAATTACGGTCCAACATTATTATATCTTATATTTATTGTAATGTCAAGAATCGTAAAAAAGAAAGGCCCCGATGTATTACATCGGGGCCCGACAGGAAGAGTTCAAGGTTTGTGCCTGTCGCTATCGACTGCTGGTCGTCCAGGATAGTCGTCCTCCCAAATATCGAGATCAACTCTTTCATTCTTCTTTTGGTGTTCGCTAATCCCGATTGGCTCTCGTCTCGGCGCCATCTCGCGGAACCTCGCCTCCGTGCGCTCGAAGCGTTTCTTCTCGGCGACGACTATGGCGCTTGTGATAGCGACCACGATAGCGAGGAGGACAATGCCGTACACGAGCAGTTGGTTCCCCAGCCAGTAACCTACCGTGTTCCTGATTTGTTCCACGGACGGGAATGTTTCCAGAGTCCACCAGACTGCAATCCAGTTTGCGATGTGAACCCAGAGGCCGATCCCGACCAGAGCGAAGCCGATCCAGAGAAACAGCAAGAGCCGTTCTACTGGATCCCGGCTTGTTTCCGAATCTGTCTTTCTGCGGTTGTTCATAACTCTCCTTGTGAAGAACGAAAAGATTCCAAATACCATTATACTATCTTTCTAATATTTAGTCAATACTGGAGAAGTATGGAAAATATGTATGATTCCCGAGGGTAGAAACTTCAACCGAGGAGGCCGAATGAAAAGTTTGTTCAGCGCAGCCGCCCTTGCCCTGCTTGCCCTCGTCGCGGTGGCCGACGACGCCTCGCCCGACTGGCCGACGACGGTGGTGAACTCGAAGGGGGAGAAGGCGTTCACCGTCGAGTGCAGTGCCGAGAACGGCGTACCAACGGTCGTCGTCAAGCGCATCGACGGCTCGGTCGCGAGCTCCCTGACACCCCTTTCCAACCGGGAGGGTTGCCAGGGGGAATACGCGCGGCGAGTCCTCGCCTCGATCAACAAGATGGCCGCCGCCGACCTTCTGAAGTAGAAGTGGTTCGGCGACAACTTAAGGAGCCACCCGAGTGGCTCCTTTTTATTTTGGTCCACCCGCCACGATTCGAACGTGGGACCCTCGAGGTATAAGCTCGATGCTCTAACCAACTCCCGCCCGACTGAACGACTTCAGTCGTTCGGGCGGGGAGCTAAATTTAGTGCGCGTGCTAGGGCTCGAACCTAGGACCACCGAGGTATAAGCTCGGCGCTCTACCAACTGAGCTACACGCGCAATTTAAACAAGTTTATATTAAAAATTAGCTTTATTCAAAATGGATTTTTTGCTCCTGCGAGCCCAGGCACTCTTTAAGTAAGGGAAATTTTTTGAGCTGAGGGTCCGTTTCCACGAGTCTCGTCGCCTCCGCGCGCGCCGCTTCGACCATCTTGAGATTCTTTATCGCCTCCATCCCGACGTCCGAGATACCCCACTGCCTGGCGCCCGCGAGTTCGCCCGCTCCGCGTTGAGCGAGGTCGAACTCGGCAAGTTCAAAGCCGTTTTTCGCCGAGACTAAGGCCTTCAGTCTCTCGCGCGCTTTCTCGCCCTGACTTTCGGTGAAGACAAAGCAGTATGCCTGATGATTGGAGCGGATAACTCGCCCGCGGAGCTGGTGGAGCTGGGCGAGGCCAAAGCGTTCCGCGCCTTCTATCACGATGAGCGAGGCGTTCTCGACATTGACTCCGACTTCGACGACGGAGGTGGCGACGAGGATATCCAGTTTTTTATTTTTAAAATCGAGCATCACCTCCTCCTTCTCGGCGGGTTTCATCTTGCTGTGGAGAATACCTATTTCATATTCTTTGAAGACTTCTTTCTTCAGCCGTTTCGCCTCTTCTTTGACCGACTTGGCGATAATAGCGAGTTCCCCGCCCGAACGACCGAAGTCATTCGGTCGGGCGGGTTTGGTTGGATCCGGCTCGTCTATCCTCGGGCAGATGACGTAGAGTTGCCGACCCGCCTTTAATTCTTCTCTGATTTTCTCGTAGGCGTCGGCGCGTTTGTTCGGAGGGACTACTTCCGTAATAATTTTCTTCCTGCCCGCGGGCATCTCGTCTATGAGCGAGAGGTCGAGGTCGCCGTAGAGTGTTAAGGCAAGCGTTCGGGGTATCGGCGTTGCGGTCATCGAGAGGAGGTGGGGGGTAAACTCACTTTTCGTCACGAGTTTCTGCCTCTGTGCCGTGCCGAAGCGGTGCTGTTCGTCGACAATGACAAACGCGAGGTGTTTAAATTTAACCGACTTCTGGATGAGAGCGTGAGTGCCGATGAGAACCGAGATTTCGCCCGAGGCGACCCACTTCAAGAGCTGAGCCCGCGAGATGTCCGTTGCCCCTTCGGGGTTAACTTTGGAAGGGAACTTTTTACAGCCGCTCCCCGTGATGAGAGCGATGTTTATCGGCAGGTGAGAGAAATATTTTATAAACGAGTCGAAGTGCTGTTGGGCCAAGATTTCCGTCGGTGCCATGTAGGCCGACTGAAGCGTACCGAAATTCTGGTCTTTCGGTCGCGAGGTGGTGACGGCGTACACGGCAGTCGCGGCAACAGCCGTTTTGCCCGAGCCGACGTCTCCCTCCAAGAGGCGCGACATTGGGTGAGGACGGCGGAAGTCCTCGAGAATCACTTCTATGGCGCGTCTCTGTGCCCCTGTTGCTTTGAAGGGAAACCTTGAAACAAATTTCTCCACATCCTCAACCGTTTTGTCTATGACGAAGGCCGCGCGTTCTTTGAACTCATGCCGCTCTTTCTGCCGCTCAAGCTGGATGAGGAAGATTTCTTCGAAAGCGAAGCGCTTGCGCGCGGCTGTCGCATGCTCGAGTTTTTTCGGCGCGTGGATATAGATAAGCGAGGTGCGGAGGTCGGGGAGATTGTACTTCTTCAAAATCTCGCTTGGTAGGGGGTCGACGAGGGATTCCAAAACTTTCTCCGCGAAGGCACTCTGAATCTTGTGGTAGAGCCAGTTGGAGGTAACGCCGCGCGTCTCTGGGTAAACAGGATATAAAGAATGAGCAGTTGTTTTTGTGAAAAGGTCGGGCGCCGATTCAATCTTCGGATTGGAGAAATATAAAATACCCTTCCCCCGCCCGAACGACCGAGCTCGTTCGGTCGGGCGGGTCTCCGAGACCTTGCCCTCGACGCGGACGTTTGAATTCTCCGCGAGCATCTTCGCCAAGTAGGCTTGGAAGAACCAGACGATTTTAATCTTGCCTGTCGCATCCTCGACAAACCCTTCTGCCATGGGAATCTTTTTCCTGAAGGCTCGGCTCGTTTTAAGTTTGGAAATCCTGCCGAAGACGACAGCCGTGTCGCCCTTTTTCAAATCACTGATATTGGCAATCTCGGCCGAGTCGCCGTAGTAGCGGGGGAAGTGGTAGAGGAGGTCAGAGATGGTTTCAAGGCCGAGGCGTTTGAGCGCCGCGACTTGCTTCGGCAAGATGCGGAAGACGTCGGAGAGTTTCTCGTCAGGGTTCATCCCCTTATTTTACCTTTTTGTCGGAGACAATTTTGCCGTCGTCGAGCGTCACAATCCGCTGGGTCAGGGAGCTGTACTCTTCTTCGTGAGTGACCATGATAATAGTCTGACCCTGTTTGTGCACTTCTTGGAAAAGTTTCATCACCGTGCGCGAAGATTCGTTATCGAGGTTGGCTGTCGGCTCGTCGGCGAAAAGGATTTTCGGCCCATGGGCGAGAGCACGGGCGATAGAGGTGCGTTGCTGCTCACCCCCCGAGAGCTGGCTTGGTAAGTTTTCCAGACGGTGTCCGAGGCCGACGCGCTCGAGAGAAATTTTTGCCTTCTCATAGGCGTCGTGCTTTGACCGGCCTTGCATCATGAGGGGTACGGCGACATTCTCGAGCGCCGTGAGGTCCGGCAGGAGAGCATAGTCTTGGAAAACGTAGCCGAGCTCTGTGAGACGCAGGTCCGTTTTCTCCTCCGCTGTCATATTATGCGTATCCTTGCCGAAAAGATGCACCCCGCCCGAAGTTGGGTCATCCAAGAGAGACATCTGATACATGAAAGTGGATTTACCCGCGCCCGACCTGCCCATGATAGATATCCACTCGCCCAACTCCGCGCTGAAATCGATACCCTTAAGGACGCGCGTCTCCTTGTCGCCGTCGATGAATGTCTTTATTAAACTTTCTACTTTGATTAAGGGCATATTATTTATGGTGAGCGTGTCGAATCATTTTCGTCCGAGGATGGAGTCCAAGGTATTCTTCCTCACAATCATCCGTGCGGGGATGTAGCCCGCGATGACGGTTGTGACCATGAGAATGGCGATTTTCAACGCCGTGCTGTTAAGGGGCGCGACAAGGATGCCGTCCGAGAATGGGAAGTCTATGGGGTGCGCGCTGATAAACGGCTCCAAGAAGCCGTAAAGGAGGACGAGCCCAATAGCGGAGCCGACCGCGGCATAAAAGAATGACTGGAAGACGTATGAGACCTCGATGGTGCGCCCCGAGACGCCGATGCCTTTGAGGATGCCGATAAACTTTCTTCTAGTTATGGCGTTGATGAAGATGACGATAAAGATGGTGATGGAGGCGACGACTAATCCAATAGAGCTCATCAGGTTCCCTAACAGCGCGAAAGTGTTTTTGATATCTTCAAGGAATTTCGGCTGAGCTTCTTCGAAGGTCTGCACACGGGCGAATTCGCCGACACCCGAGCGCAAGAGCGCTTCTTTAAACTGGACAGGATTGGCGCCGGTCTTCAAGCGCACCGACATCTCGCCGACGTTGTAGTCATTGCGCCCTATTAGGTCGCGGAACTGGGTGTCGACGAAGTAGACTCGGTAGGAGAGCTCGTCGACTTTCGAGCGGACAATGCCCTTCACCGTTACCTCGCGCTTGATGTCGCCTATGGTAATACGAACCTTGTCGCCGACCTCGACATCATCGAGGGTGGGGAAGCTCGCCGTCTCGACGGGGAAATATTTTGTGAGGAGGTACGAGCCGAGAAGCACTTGGTCGTAGTCCGTGGGCTCCAAGTATTCGCCGTCAATGACGAAGCGCGAGATGCCCGTGAGGCTCTCTTCGGCCTCGGGGTCTATGCCGACGAAGGGTGCGCCCGCCGTATCTATCTCCTCCTCTTTCGCCGCTTCTTTGTAACCCGCCTCAACATTGCCCGAGGAGAGGTAGCGCGCCGAGACGGCCAGAGTCTCGGGCATGGAGTTGATAATGTTCAAAATGCGCGGACTCTGTTCGATAAAATCCTTCTTCTCAAGTTTGGAAATGAGGATGTCGGAGGTGTAGAGCTCCTTGTTCGCCTGAACCGCGCCTTCTATAAGTCCGACAAGAATGCCCGAGACCACGACGAGGTTGAGGAAAGTGAGGGTCATCACGAAGATGATGAGACCCGTCGTCCATTTGCTCGCGCGGCGCATCTGGCGCAGAGCGAGGAAGAAGCCTAGGCGGATAAATCCCGTTAGAGGCGTCCTAGTATTTTTATTTTCGCTTTGTTCTATCACGTTGATTATAAGCAGTAGCCTCTAACGGGATAAACTGGGGCATTTTATTCTGATTTCGGGTTTGTCACGAGCTTGGTACCTTCGGGGAGGGAGGAGAGGAGCTCGATATTGCCCGAAGAATCGCGCTCACCGACTTCAACTGGAGTTTTTGTCTCTTCGCCGTCAGGGCCGAGGATATAGACGAAAGATTCGCTACCTTCGACGATGACGGTGCGTTCTGGAATAAGCACGGCTGAAGGCTTCCTCGCAGTCTCAATATTGATATTGGCGGTCATGCCCGAGCGGATCGCCTCCGTCTGGTCGAGGAACGCGAGGCGGACCTTGTAAGTAGAGACGCCGTCGCGGATAGTCTCGGCGGGGTCGATCTGAATGACTTGGGCGCCGAAGGAGACGCTCTTGCCGTAAGCGTCGAGAGTGACTAAGGCACCGTTACCGACCTTTACGCCCGCGATGGAGACCTCGGGCACGAAGGATTCTATCTCGAGCTCACGGCTGATGACGGAAATAACTTCGGTATTCGCGGCGACAGTCTGCCCGACCTTCGCATCCTGCTTCGAGACGACGCCGTCTATGGGCGAGGAGAGGGAAGTTTTGGAAAGTTCGGAACGGGTGTTCGAGAGGGCGGCGCGCGCCGACTCAACACGAGCGACTTGTACGGGCACTTCGAGCAAAAGATTTTTAAAATTCTCTTCCGAGGTTATTAGGCTCTGGGTCGCGGTGTTGAGGGCTGTCTCGGCCGCGGCCATGACGGTCTTGTATTCGTCTATCGTTGTCTGCGAGAGCCAGTTGGACTCTTCGAAAAGGTTTGCCGCCTGCGAGACTTGGGCGACATAGACCGCGATGTCGTAGAGATATTCGCGAGACTTCGCGAGCTTCTCCTCCGTGTAGTTGGAAAGATTCAATCCCGCCGTGAGAGTGCGCCAGGTTTCGAACAGGTCGTCCATCTTGCGGCGGGTGGTATTGATAGAGTCGCGGAGATTTACATTCTTCGAAAGGTCGCCGTAGATTTCGGGGAAGCCCGAGTGGACATTGATGAAGAGCTGGTCGGCTTTCTTATAGACCGCGTCGTCGGAGACGGCGCGGGCGTTGAGGATACTCTGAATCACGGCGCGCTTGGCGTTCGCGATCTGGGCCTCGAAGGTCCCCGCGCCCTCGAGCTTGTCGAGGGCGGCGAGGGCGAGGTTGAGCTCGGCTTCGGCCTTAGAAACCTCGGCGGAGATGGAGCTCGCGTCGAGGCGAGCGAGGAGCGAGCCCTTATTTACGACAGAGCCAACTTCGCGCGAGACGGAGGCGACCGTGCCCGAGAGCTCGAAGCCGAGGTTAACGCTCTCTTTCGGGATTACTTTGCCGGAGATTTTGACGATGCGGACGAGGTCGCCGAGAACAGGGGAGACCGTCTCCGTCTCGCCGTTACCACCCGCCTTAAAGATAAAAATCCCTCCGACGAGGAGAATTGCCGCCGTTATGAGGAGCCCCTTTTTTCTCTTCGCGAATGCGAGCATAGTGAAAATAATTTATAGCATTTTTCGGTGAGCTTATCAAACAAAAAGCCCCGCGAATTTTCGCGGGGCTAGAGGTCGAACTGGCGACCGATGACGTTCTCGGGGTGCTCCTTGTTGAAAAGGATGTGACTCCTCTCGAGGAGAAAGACTCGTGCGATGCCTGCCTTCGTCATCTTGCGCCAACAGGACGGGCAAGACCACCAGTCGCCCCAGAGGTAGAGGTCGGCACCCGTGATGTACCACCTTTTTCTCAAGGCGGCCTTGATGGCTTTCGCCTCGCTGTGGCGACTGGGATCGTTGGCGGCGGCGCCGAGGATCCGACCCTTGAGGACGACGATCGCGGCGCCGGGCATCTCGGTGTGGCTTGAGTGTTGCTGCGCCCACCAGCGGGCGTAGAGCATGCGGTGATTGGTCAGCGGAACGTAGTAGAACCTCTGACCTTCGGGCAGATAGGGGTAGACGATTTCTTCCAAGCTTCTCACCTCCTTAAAGAGCGTTTAAACTCGTTTAGTCCTTTGGCACATTAGCAGTCCCCGCCAAAATCCGCAATTATTTTTTAGTACCAGCAGACCTCCACTTTCTCGCCAATCTTTTCGGATAGATATTTTTTTGCTTCGTAGATACCGCCAATCTCGTCTATAAGACCTAGCTCTTTAGCCTTCTCTCCGAGGACGCTTGAGCCGTCGGCGAGCGCCTTAACCTTCTCAATCGGGATATTTCTATTAATAGAGACCGCTTCGACGAAGTTGTCATGGACGATTCTTATGTCTCTCATGAAGAGGGCGCGCTCCTCGGCGGTGAGGGCCTTGTTCGGGTCGCCGGCGTCCTTAAACTTGGCGGAAGACAGGTCGATAAACCTCGCATCCTTGTTTATGTTTTCCAAATAAGAAGAAGTAACCCCGATACTCCCGACATCCGAGTACTTCGAAGCAAAGATTCGGTCCGCGCTACTTATAGCGTAGTAGGCAGCCGAGAGACCCGCTTGTCTTACGACCGCGACCGAGGGCTTCTCAAAACGCTTGAGGGCATCGGCCATCTCTTCTCCGGCAACGGGCACTCCGCCATAGGAGTCCACTTCTACCAAAACAGCTTTTATATTCTCATCACCTTCGGCCTGACCCAGGTAGTAGAGGAGGTCATCGCTACTGACGACATCGGTATTGGCCAGCAAATCGCTTTCGTTCCCCGACGGGATATAAGTGAAGAGGTCGCCGTGCAAATTTATCCCGAGGACATTGCAGTCACCACCCTCCGATAGGCTCGAATCACCCGAATCATCGTACGAGTATTCGTCACCAGAGAGCATAAGAGCGATACCGACACCGAAAGAGGTTATCGCCACCATAAGCAAGACGATAAACATTTTCGCTTTCGTCATTTTCTCGCTCTCTTTCATTGAGCTTGATTATATACCCTTCTTTCTCTTATACCTCCCGGGCCAGCAGAGGGGACAGACTGGTCGCGCTCGGGTCTTAAGAAACTTATGCCCCCGCGAGCAGGTTGCGAGATTAGTCTTAGACTGGGGCATTTTGTAACTTAATGTAGTCTTTAATTCTTTCGTGATTCTCATTTTCCTTATCTCCTTTATTGTATATTTCGATGTATAAAAACGTCACCTCTTCGACGTGGTGGGCATAAATTACTCTGAGGGATCTTTTGTGTAGGCTTCTGCAGGCTAGACGAACCTTAACTATTTTAAACTTTTCCGAATGGTGGATTATTTTAAAATTCTTACCGCCACCTGTGGGTCGAACGCTAAGGATGTCCTCCAAGTTTCTTAAATCTCCATCTAGACTTTTGTACTTTTCCTTCAGTCTTTTAAGTTCTTTCTCAAATTCCGGCGACGATTTAAAGCGGCTCATAATCTCTTACTGACGTATCTTCAGATCGGTAAAATACATGTTCATAATTTATAACTTGCTTATCCTTTGCCACAAGCCACGGCATGTCGTCATGGGAACGCTTAGATAACTCTGTTCCAGTTAGATACCCAAGGCGCTCAATTTCGTCGTCTATGTGCTTAAGTTCTTGACCGCTTATTTTTGAAACATCGGCATCAGCGACAGGGATATATTTCGTTTGATCATGATTAAAGTACTTACTTTTGACCTCGACCAGCTTACCCTCTGACTCCATTTGCTTTACTATCTTTGCAAATGATATAGGCGTTGGTCCATAGGTATTTTTTATATAAGTAGCCCCAATAAGCTGTTTTTCAAATTTTTCGTAATAGTCAAAATCAATAAAATAAAGAATTTTATACAATGCAGTTTGCCCAATATTCGGACGGCTACCAATTTTCCCAAGTACATACAACAGGACTTCCTTGAATTTCTTTTCGTTTTCTTTTGGTATCTCTCTAATCTCGACGCCATTTACCTTAACAGCGTCTATGTCCGAAGAATTATCTTTAAGATTTTCCTGTGATACGTTGAACAAGCTAGCCAGTATTGCCGTCTGTTGTTCATTAGGTTTAGATTCGCCAGATTCAAGTTTTACGTATGTTGGTCGTGACACGCCAAGACTTTCCGCAACATCTTCTTGAGATAACCCAAGTAACTTGCGCTTGTTTTTTATCCAGGTAGGCATACCCGTATTATAATGGAAATACAGGTATTTACAAGTTTACTGTGGATAGTGTAAAATAGTAAATTATCAGCCCCAGCCTATTATAGTCGTCCTCTTGACGATGACGGCGCCCGTGGGCATCTTCTTGTTATCCGAATGCTCTTTGGCCCACGAGCAGGGCGTTGAACATGTACTTGTTGCCGAGGGGCACGTAGAGGATCTCTCTGCCTAGGGGCAGGTAGGGATACTGAATCTTCTCCAACCGAATCACCTCCTTAAAGAGCGCTTATTCCAAAAGCACATTAACAAGTCCGAGCGAAATCCGCAATAAATTAGGGTCATGTTAATGATTTGAAAATATGCTAAATTGAGCCATTATGGAGACCCGCCCGAATGCCTCGCGACATGCGGGGCGGGCGGGCGTGGCTGAAACTCAGCCACATTCCATTCGTCTTGTATGACGAATATAATGGAGACGTGGCTGAGTGGTCGAAAGCGCCTCACTGCTAACGAGGTAGGGTCTAAAAGCTCTCCAGGGTTCGAATCCCTGCGTCTCCGCAACGACCGGCAAGGACAGCCGGGGCGCTGTCTGAGCGGCTCGTCGGCGCGTGATAGCATGGGATTCGAAAGCCGGAGCGCGACGGCGCGAGGCAGGGTCGTGAACTTTTTCACAAGAAAAAGATTCCTGACCGAATCCCTGCGTCTCCGCAACGGCAATTTTCGATAATGGCAAAAAAATATTATTCAAAACTTGAAAAAGACGACTTGCTCAAAGTTATTGAGAAGCTGGAAGCTCGCAAAAAATATGGGCTGATTTGGGACGAGGAAAAAACGAAAGAAAAATTTGAGAAAGAATCAGAAAACGCCTTGCCGGTTTTGAAAGAAATCAAAGGCAAAGAAGTCAAAACTGATTCGGCAAAACCGACAAACATTTTGATTGAAGGCGATAATTATCATGCCCTGTCTGTTTTGAATTATACCCACCAAGGCAAAATCGATGTTATTTACATTGATCCGCCGTATAACACGGGAAATAAAAGCTGGAAATACAACAATGATTATGTCGAAAAGGAAGACACCTTCAAACATAGTAAATGGCTTTCTTTCATGAGCAAAAGATTGCGACTTGCAAAAAACCTCTTGAAAGACACTGGTATTATTGTTGTTACAATTGATGATCACGAGGTCGGAAATCTGACTTTACTTTTGGATGAAATTTTTGGCGAGGATAACAGATTGGGTCTTGTAACTATCATGCACAATCCGCGAGGTAGAAGCGATGATCTCTATTTTGCGACTTCCCATGAGTACGCTTTATTTTATGGCGTAAATGCACAGTTCACCGAAACTCATAAATTACGGCTTACCGAAGAACAAGCCGAGAATTTCCCCTTGGAAGATGAAACTTCAAGGTATCGCCTATTGCCCTTGAAAAGAACGGGCTCTAACTCAACGCCAGATAAAAGACCGAACCTTTACTACCCCATTTTCTATAACGAAAAAACAAAAGAAATTTCGGTAGAACAACGCAAAGAGAAAGTCTGGGTGAAAATATTTCCAATTGATTCCAATGGTGGAAAAAGAGTTTGGAGGTGGGGTAAAGAAAGTTTGGAACAAAGAGCGCCAACAGAAATTGTTGTAAAAGGAGAAGGTGGGAAGTATAGTGTTTATGCAAAAGATAGAATAAAGGAAGGGCGAAAACCAAAAACAGTTTGGGTAGATCCGAAATATGATGCTTCTTCACACGGTACTATTTTGCTGCAAAAGATTTTAGGCAAATCGCGTTCATTTGATTATCCGAAGTCTCTTTACGCTGTCTTTGATACTCTGCAAATTTGTCTTGATGGCAATAAAGACGCAACAGTTCTAGATTTTTTTGCTGGTTCCGGAACAACTGGTCATGCAATATTTGAGCTCAACAGAAAATATGGCGGTACTAGAAAATTTATTTTATGTACAAACAATGAAAATGGAATTGCCGAAGATGTATGCTATCCGAGAATTACTAAATGCATAAAGGGCTATAATCGTTTTGAGGGATATGGCGGCAATCTAAAGTACTTCAAAACTGCTTTTGTCAAAAATTCCATAAGCCGTGATGATTTGAAAATGCGTATTACGCGCGAATGTACGGAAATGTTATGTTTACGAGAAGGAATTTTTGAGGAGATAAATTCTGGTATTGGTTATCGTATTTTCTCGCAAAATGGCCGAGTTATGGCCGTGTATTATGCGCTAGAACGGGACGGCATGGCAAACTTGAAAAAAGATTTGGACAAAGTGAAAGGCGAAAAGATTTTGTATTGCTTTACCCTTGATCCGTTGGGACTAGACAAAGAGGATTTTGTGGACTGGGCAAATGTCAGCTTAGAGCCAATACCGCAAAAGATTTTGGATATTTACGAACAAATTTATGAATATTAACTTAAAACAATATCAGGAAACAGCGGTTGGCGAACTTATCGCCGCAGTCAAAACCTTGCTTAAAAAAGAAGGGAATAAAAAAGTTTGCGTTTTTCAAGCTCCTACCGGAAGTGGTAAAACGATAATGACCGCCAAGTTTATTGAAGAAATTATCAAAGAACTGATTGATGAGGATTTATGTTTTGTGTGGGTAAGTATCGGCAAGGGAGATTTGCATTTACAAAGCAAGCGGAGTTTGGAAGAACTTTTTGGCGGCGCGCCGCGAGTTTCGCTTGTTGAGGAAGAATTTACAGGCGGGCGGGAGCGAATTGTCAGAAACGAGGTTGTGGTGGCAAATTGGGAAAAATTGCGAAGTAAAGACCGCGAAACTGGCGAATGGAAAAATGTTTTGATGAAGGACGGCGAGAAAATAAACTTTCGCGATGTAATGGCGAAAACGAGAGAACAGCGAAAAGTTATTTTGATTATTGACGAAAGCCATATCGGAGCAACAGCAGAACGCACTAACGAATTACGAGAGGAAATAAATGCCGATGTTATTTTGGAAATGAGCGCGACGCCAAAAATTCAACCCGATCCGCGCGATTTGGCGCGCGGTATGGCGGGATTTATTTTCATTGAGCCGAAAGAGGTAATTGACGAGGGCATGATAAAGAAAGAATTAGTTATCAACGATAGGATTGACAAGATTAGTGATGACGAAAACGACTCGCAGGAAGTGGTTTTGGAAGCCGCTTATCAGAAACGAAAGGAGTTGAAGAAACTTTTTGAAGCCGAGAAATCAATTGTCAATCCGCTCGCGCTGGTGCAAATACCGACAGCAGAAGCAGGAGAGGACAAAATAAAAGCCGTAAAGGAATTTTTGGCGCGCAAAGGTATAACCAAAAAAAATGGCAAGCTCGCGATTTGGCTGGCGGACGACAAGTCGGCCGCCTTGGGCCCAAAAAATGAATGGGTCAGAGATTTAGACAATGAGATTGAGTTTCTTATTTTCAAGCAAGCGATTGATACCGGCTGGGATTGTCCGCGCGCGCATATTTTGGTGAAATTCCGCGAATCGCACAGCGAGACATTTGAAATCCAAACCGTCGGACGTATTTTGCGCATGCCCGAACAGAAACACTATGCGAACGAACCTTTGAATGTCGGCTATATCTATACCAATGTCCAAAGCATTATCGTTAAAAAGGAAGAATATAACCCTAACATCATCAAACACCTCAAGAGTGGCCGTGTGGCGGCGTATAAGCCGATTAAACTTGTGTCGTACTATAAGGCGCGCGCTGATTACGGCGACATTACATCAAGTTTTACTCCAGTGTTTGAGAGAACGGCTTGCATACATTTTGATTTGAAAGGAGACCACACTTTGTTTGCGCAAAATACGGAAAAAATGGAGCGCGCGGGCATGGTGCTTGATATCACAAAATATCAGCAAGATATAATCGCTAACGCTAAAATTGAGGGAAAAAGTTTTGATGAAATTGAGGGAAAGATCAGCTCCGCAGATTTTGCCCGCCTTACAATCGCAGGCAACGACTTACAGGCATTGTTTGAGCAAACTATCAAAAACAATCTTGGCTCATTCAAAAACATTAAGCGATCAGTGCCGAAAGTAAAGACAGCGATTTATTCGTGGTTTAGGAAGTATCTCGGCGCAAAAGAATGGCCGGAGGAAGCAATTCTCGTGCAGATGATTTTCCTGCACAATGGAAACAGAAAGCAGTTTGAGGCGATTTTGACTGACGCGATTGAAGCATATAAAACAATTCGCGAAAAAGAGATAAAAAAACGAGTTGAGGAAAGCGAACAATGGTATGAATTTGATGTTGCGCCGGAAAGTTTTTTCAACAAATACGCGGATGAGATCGCGGAGGGTAAAAAGTATGTTTATGAACCATGTTATTTGAGCGCGACCCGGCTAGACCCAGAGAGGCAGTTTGAAAAGTTTTTGAACGAGAATCCGGGGAAAATAGTTTGGTGGTGGAAGAACGGCGAAAACAAGAAAGATTATTTTGGTATAAAGTATGAATATCCCGAAGGCGTGATACATACTTTTTACCCCGATTATCTCGTGCAATTTGCCAACGGACAGATTGGAATGTTTGAAACGAAGGCTGCCGGAGATCGCGACGGAACGACATACACAAAAGCAAAAGCCGAAAAATTGCAGGAATATATCAAAGAGCAAAATAAGAAAGGCAAAAAACTTTTTGGCGGTATTGCGATAGAGAAAAATGGAAGGTGGAAAATAAATCAGAAAGATAAGTACGATTGGGGCAGGTGCGAGCGAAACGATTGGAGTGATTGGGAAGAGCTGAAGTTCTAATATAAATCCCCTGAAATGCTAGCAGGAAAAGTTCGGCGGCTACTTACTATTTGTGCGTTTTGTCCACTTATGATCCTTGGCGGCAAAATCCATTCGTAGATGGCTTGACTTTTCAACAAAAATCTGTATTGTGGACAACCCACTTTGACTCGTTAATGTTATAATAAGCGCATCGAGCGCAAGGCAATTTATAGATGAAAATATCACAAGCGAAGGTAAAAAAGATGATTCTTTACTTCGCTACTTACACAGACCCAAATTTGATGGGGAAAACAAAGCTCATGAAGCTCTTTTACTTTGCGGATTTTCGGCACGTAAAAAAATATTTAACACCCATAACAAGTGATAACTACGTGAATTTGGAGCACGGGCCAGTTCCTTCTGCAATCATGAATTTGGTTAATTCTGTGGAAACTGATATTGATAACTCAGTTTTGGGTGACACGATTTCAGTGGTTGAAAGAGAGGATAGCAAAATGAAAAAAATACTAGTCAAGAGAAAATTCACTCCAAAAGATGCAGAATACTTTACTAAAAGCGAACTCAAAGTAATGGAAGAGGTTTGTGAGATTTTTAGAGATAGTACTGGAAAGCAAATCGAAGAAGCGTCTCACAATGAATCGGCGTGGCTAAAAACAAAACTTGGTGAGTTTATACCATACGAACTTGGTGCTGATGACAAGGACAGCTTTGTTGAAAAGGAAGACATTGAAGCCGCGTTAAAAATAGCTGTGTAAGATATGGGTCCGCTTATAACCTTCGGACAAGTATTCTTGTTTAAAGGAAACCCGTATGTTTGGTTGTTTTCAGACGTAGAAAATGATGAATATCATGTTGCAAAGATTCTTAATGAAGATGCAACAAATATTGTTAGAAACCTTACTAAAAAATACGAAAAAAAGCTTCACACCGATGACATTAATGCGCCCGTACTTGCCTATGTGATACTAACAAGTCGTGATTTTGAAGGACTTGCAGCCCATCTGCACAACTCCGATAAACACGTAGAAAAATGGGAAAACTTTCCTATAACTGGAAGTTTGAACCCAACAGACATTAATGCATTAAAAAAACAAATTTTGGAAGGCACAGGACTTACAAATAAGCTAGTAAATCTTGGAAAAAAACTTCTTAGAGATAAAAACTAACACAAATTCAACCTTTTCTCTATATAAGAAAGGTCTCTCGGCTTTAAAAGTAGTAAAATATCCTTATGCAAAAAATAACACCGAACTTATGGTTTAAGGGAAAAGTGTGGCTGGTGCAAGGATAAGTACGGTCTCTCGTGGCAAATTAATCCGGAAAATATTGAAAAGCTCATACTCAAACCAAAGGCGTGGGAGAAACTGCTTAGTATGAAGAAGATCGATATTGAGGCGCTGAAGAATGCCTAAGGGGGAATTATAGTCAAAAGCGTGAAAAAGCGAGATTTTTCAGTGATTTTCACGATTATGTTGACAAAAGCGTGAAAATAGCTATACTTATGATATATGGCAAAGACACCGGCAGTATTTAGCAAAATCAATACTCTTCGTGAGCGTTACTACAAAGCTTCTATGGGAAAAGAGGCGGTTATTAAGCTTGTCAACGAGGCAGAGATACCAGAGCAGGTGTACAACTCAAACGCAATCGAAAACAGCACGCTCACACTAGAAGAAACGGAAAAGATATTACTTCAGATTGACCTCGATCGGTTTATCAACCAACGAGAAATTTTTGAAGCAAAAAACCTTGCAAAAGTTGTTTCATATATTGATAAACGAGCGAAAGAACAAGAATTGACACTCGACGTCATGCTTTCGCTTCATAAAATGCTCATCTCAAATATCCGTGACGATATCGCAGGACGATTTCGTGAGGGGGATGAGCGAGTACGTGTCGGTAGCCACATTGCGCCTCATGCGCGAGAAGTTGTAGGGCGACTAGAGACAATGCTTGCGGAATATAACGCAAGTAATCATAAGAGTGTTGTGAAGAGGATTGCAAAACTGCACCTCGCGTTTGAATACACCCACCCATTTATAGACGGTAACGGACGCATTGGTCGTGTGCTCAATAACTATCTTTTAATCAGAGAAGGTTTTGTGCCAATCAATATTAAATTCATCGACCGAGCGAAGTACTACGATGCTTTTAAGGAATTTGATGAAAAGGGTAAAACAGAAATAATGGAAGAGATAGTCGCGAAAGCTCTGACCAATAGTTATCACAAACGTTTGGCGTACTTGGAAGGGAAGAAAATTGTGACTTTAGTTGATTATGCAAAATCTCAAAAGACATCCCACTCAAATCTTATCAATAAAGCAACTAGGCAGACCATTGAAGCTTTTCTCGAGAAGGGAGTTTGGAAAATAGGAATATGAACGAGCCAGAAACACGAGCTCGATACTATAGATCCCATGCTCAATCTGTAAGTCCCAGCTTGCTCGGGCGTCTAGAAGGGGTATAATAAGGGAAATATGAGGGAAGGGAGCGCTCGCTAAATATGGACGACTACGAAAACAAGGGACCTGTTAGGAAAAATGCCGTCTGGCTCGTGGTCCTTTTCGCGCTCCTCGTTCTCGGCGCCATCCTCTTCAAGGGCTGGGATAAGGTGGTGAACGACGAGATAGACGACATGGTCACTATCACGGGCTCTTTCAGCTGTCTGCCTCTCAAGGAGCCGAACGAAGACGCCGCCTGCACTCTGGGCGTTAAGTCCCGCGACGGCCTCTTCTACGCTCTCGATATCTCGAGAATTCAGGATGCCAATACCGACCTTAAGGTGGAAGACACTATCGCCGTCACGGGCAGGATGCGCCTCGTCTCCGAGAAGCCCGCGCCCGAGTGGGAGGACTTCAACGTCGCGGGGGTGATAATGGTGAACACACTTTTAAGAACAAGATAAAATGACAGACCAAAACGAAGGTCTCTAGGGCCTAATGGGCAATAGCAATACCGAGAACTTTTTTCGCCCCCGCCGCTTTGAGCGCGCGCTCCGCCTCGGCGAAAGTTGAGCCCGTCGTGGTCACATCATCAATTACCGCGACACATGACCCCGCGACCGAGGCTGGGTTTAAAATTCTCATGCTGTCCTTGAGATTTTTCGCCCGCTCCGCGCGTGTCGAAGTTTTGGTCTGACTCTCCGTATAACGCGCCTTCACGAGCTGTCCCGAGAGATACTTGAAGACGTGCTCCGGGTCGCGCTTTTTTAATTCGGCGACCAGAAGCTCCGCCTGATTCCAGCCCCGCTCGAAGAGGCGCTTGCCCGGGATCGGGATGGGCACGACAAGCGGGCGGGGATATGTGTCAAAAATTTTCTCCTCCGCCAATTTATTTTTCAAAAAGTCGAAAAGGATCTCGCCAAGTTTCGCGGCAATGACTTTGTTGCCCGAATACTTGAGCTCCCAGACGAGCTCTTTTACCAGCGTGTTCTCGTAGCTAAAGATTGCCCAAACGTTTCCTCGCTCTGGCTTATCGGCTCCGGGCAAGGTCTTCAAAAGTTCTGGCGCGGAGAGGGCTTCCAATTCCAAAACGCGCTTCGACTTCGGGAAGAGGAAGTCGGTGACGGTCTCACGGATGTTTGAAAAGAGTTCCATATAAGGGGCTGTGATATTATAGAATGGATGGAACTCTTTTCGAAATTTCTCAACATGAAGCTCGACGACTCTCCCTCGGCTCTGGGGATTGATATCGGCTCCTCCGCCATAAAAATCGTCCAAATTAAGAAGAAAAACAGCCAGGCCGTCCTCGAGACTTACGGCGAACTCGCCCTCGGTCCCTACGCCGGACTCCCCGTCGGCGCCTCCGCCGTTCTTCCGCCCGACAAAATTGCCCAGGCCCTCATTGACCTCATGCGCGAGAAGGAGGTCAACATCACCACGAAGAAGTGCGGGCTCTCGATACCTTTCGCCTCCTCCCTCATGGCCGTCATCGAGATGCCAGAGGTGAGCGACAAGCAGCTCTCCGTCATGGTGCCGCTTGAGGCGAGGAAATATATTCCCGTGCCCGTCTCGGAAGTAATGCTCGACTGGTCCGTCATCCCCAAAAGTGAGACGCGCCCCGAGGATGACAACGCCGAGGTGAAGCCGCCGACGGGGCCCGCGCGGACTGATGTCCTTATAGTCGCGATCCACAACGAGACTATCGCGCGCTACAAAGAGATTGTCGAGAAGAGCGGACTCGACGCGAGCTTCTTTGAAATAGAAATCTTCAGCACCATGCGCGCCGTCCTCGACGACACCCTCCGCCCCGTCATGCTCATGGACATCGGCTCCTCGACGACGAAGCTCTATGTCGTCGAGCGGGGGATTGTCAGAGCGTCCCACACGATAAACCGCGGCTCGCAGGACATCACCACGGCGCTCTCGAAGTCACTCGGTATCCCGCCCGAGAAAGCCGAGATTCTGAAGCGCCAGCTCGGGATGTCGGGCGAGGACAAGACTGTCGCCGAGGTTATCTCTCTTACTCTCGACTTCATCTTCGCCGAGGCGAACACGGTGCTCCTGACTTTCGAGAAAAAGTACAATAAAACTATTTCCAAAATCGTCATGGTCGGCGGCGGCTCGGCCCTCAAGGGTCTCTCGGCGGCGGCGAAGGCCAATTTCAAAACCGAAGTGGTCTCCGCCAACCCCTTCAGCAAAGTCGCGACACCCGCATTCCTCGAAAATGTGCTGAAGGAGACTGGGCCCGAGTTCGCCGTCGCTATCGGACTCGCTCTCCGCCGTCTCGCCGAAGAGAAGTAGTTATAAACACCGCCCCGCCTCAAAGAAGCTCCTTTTTGTTGTATAATTTAGAGAAATGGAACCGAAATTCCAATCATCTTTCATTCCTAAAGGCCCCTTAGCCGCCACCACCACAGGACCGAATCTCGCTCGACGTCCCGGAGAGAGAAGTATCTTGGGCCTCTTTGGACTCATTCTCTTCGTCGTCTCGGTTCTCGCCGCCGGGGGCGTCTTCGGCTACAAGTACTATCTAAAGAGCAATATCGAAGCCATGCAGGCCGACCTCGAGGAGGTGCGCGCGGCCCTGAACGCGGAAGAAATAAAGGAGCTCACCTATCTCCACAACCGCATCGTCACGATTCGTGAGCTTATCTCGAAGCACGTCGTCCTCTCGCCCTTCTTCGAATTCTTGGAAACGTCGTCGCCAAGACTCGTCCGCTTCAGCGAACTTATGTACCGAACGAGCGCCGAGGGGGTAGAGGTCAATCTCCGCGGCGAGTCGCGCGGCTACGGCGCCCTTGCCCTCCAGGCAAACATCTTCGACCAGAGCAAATACTTCAGGAACCCCGCTTTCTCGAACCTGCTTCTCAACGAACGGGGCGACGTCACCTTCTCCTTCCGCGGCATTCTTGATCCCGGCCTCATTTCCTACGCGAAACTTGTCGAGTCGGGCGCCGTCCTGCCGACTCTGCCTTCGGTGCCTGAGCCCGTGCCCGGTCTTGATACCATATGATGTCTAACAACACAGCGATAATATTTATCCTCCTCTCTACCGGTCTTTACTACACCTTCACGAGCGTCCAGTACCAAGAAGTGAAAGACCTGCGCGCCGAGGCGGCGGAATATAAAAATGTTCTCGACAACGCCACGCAAATATTCGACCTCCGCGATGCCCTCCAGTCAAACTACGCTTCTATCCCGCGCGCCGAGATTGAGCGTCTCAACAAAGCTCTGCCCGACAACGTCGACACAACGCAATTGGCCCTCGACCTCGACGGCATTACCTCGCGCTATGGCGTCTCCTTAAAAAGCGTTCTCGTAACTTCGCCCCAAGAGTACATCGACCCCTCGCTCATCGTCCTACCCGAAAACCAGCCCCCGTACGGCAAGAGCTCGGTGACCTTCGTCTTCGTCTCAAGTTATGAGAATTTCCGCAACATTCTCAACGACATCGAGCAGGGCCTGCGTCTTATGGATATCAGGGAAATTACTTTCACCGCCAACACGGATGCAACCCTCTACGAATTTAAAATTACAGCCGATATCTATTGGCTCAAATAATATGAAAGAAAAACTTTCGGCAAACAAAGGCATTCTCGCGGTGATAATCATCTTCATTCTCGTCATGGTGCTCTATAAGATTCTCTTTCGTCCCGACGACACGCTTATCCCAGACGAAAGTGTCGCCGCCAATATCGGCACCGATATCATCAACCTCAAGAACGATCTCGAGAAGGTAAACTTCGACCAGTCTCTTTTCGCCTCGCCTGGCTACCTGGGTCTCATTGATTTCAGTATCGCGATACCGGATCTGCCCGTCGGCAGAGTGAACCCCTTCGCTAATATCGGGAGAGACTAAAACGATGGCTCAACAAGGAAGCAAAAAGTCGGCGCCCGCGATTCCGACCAAGAATCTCAAGGACTTCAAGGTCTCCGACAAAACGCTCGAATATATCTCGCAAGAATCGGCTGAGCACTACAGGATAGTGCCGATAGGGATAAAAGACGGCGTGCTCGAAGTCGGCGCGCTCGATCCCACGGACCTTGAGACCCGCGACGCCTTAAACTTCATCTCCTCGCGCGTCGGCATGCCCTACAAGCTCTATCTCATAAGCCAAGAAGACTTCGCGGCGACTCTCGACCGTTACAAAGGACTCTCGGGTGAGGTCACCAAAGCGCTCTCGGAACTCGAATCGGAACTCTCGACCAAAGTGGCCAAAGACGTCACGCTGGAAAAAGAAAAAGCCGACGAGCCCATAGATACCAAGATTGTCGAAGACGCGCCCGTGACGAAAATTGTCGCCAATATCCTCAACTATGCCTCCGAAGGCAAGGCTTCCGACGTCCACATCGAGCCGACGCGCGACAATGTCCGCGTGCGCTTCCGTGTCGACGGTGAGCTCAACACCTCGCTCCTCCTGCCGCTTAAAGTCCACTCGGCCGTCGTCGCCCGTATAAAAATCGTCTCCAACATGCGCCTCGACGAAAAGCGCAAACCTCAAGACGGCCGCTTCTCGGCGACGATTGAATCGAGAAAAGTGGACTTCCGTGTCTCGACCTTCCCGACCTATTACGGCGAGAAGGTCGTGATGCGTATCCTCGACCAGTCGCAGGGAGTGAAAACTCTCGACGACCTCGAGCTCACGCCGACCAACATCGCTCTTATCCGAAAGGCCTTAAAACGCCCCTACGGCCTTATCCTCATCACGGGCCCGACGGGTTCCGGTAAGTCAACGACCCTCTACGCGATGCTCAACGAAGTCGACAAGGACCACCAGAACGTCCTCTCGCTCGAAGACCCGGTCGAGTACTCTATAGACGGCGTCTCGCAATCGCAAATTCACCCCGAGATCGACTACACCTTCGCCACAGGATTAAGGACGACCCTGCGCCAAGACCCCGACGTTATCATGGTCGGCGAGATCAGAGACAAGGAGACGGCGCAGCTCGCGATCCAAGCCGCGCTCACCGGCCACTTGGTCTTTTCAACCCTCCACACCAACAACGCCGTCGGCGCCATCCCGCGCCTCATCGACATGGGTGTCGACCCGTACCTAATCGCGCCGACCCTTGTTCTCACCATGGCGCAAAGACTGGTGAGAAAGCTCTGCCCGGGTGGCGGGAAGCCCAAGCCGGTTGAGGGCTCGCTCCGCCTGATGATAGACAAACAGTTCAACGACCTGCCCGTCGAATTCAAGCGCCAATTGAAACTCGGTAACGAAGTCTACGAGATTATGCCGACGCCCGACTGCCTCAACGGCACCTCGGGCCGGGTCGCTGTTATGGAAGTCTTCGAGATGGACAAAGATATTGAGTCGGTAATCTTGAAAGACCCATCCGAGATTGAGCTTTACAAAGTGGTGCGCATCAAAGGTATGCTCTCGATGAAAGAGGACGCCATCCTCAAGGCGACCCAGCGCATTATCCCATTTGAGGAAGTAAATACGCTATAATAAACATATGAGCAAAAATTACACCGTCTTCATAGTTGACGACGACAAGTTTCTCCTCGACATGTATAAGAAAAAGTTCGAGGGTGATGGTGCCACGGTCGAAGTGGCTGTTGGCCCGCAAGATGCCCTCAACAAGCTTCGCGGGGGCTCGAAGCCGAACGTCCTCGTCCTCGACATCATTATGCCGGGGATGGACGGGGTGGAGCTTCTCGGCACGATTCGCAAGGAAAAGCTTTGCTCCGACGCCATCGTCGTCATGCTCACGAACGAAAACAACCGCGAGATGATAGATCGGGCCAAAAAATTCGACATTCAGGGCTACATCGTCAAGGCGACCAGTGTCCCGAGCGAGGTGGTCGAAGAGATAAAAAAGATTGCCAAAATTTAAAACCCAATGACAGGCACCCACGAAAAACTTTTAAGCGAACTGGTGGACATTGTCGTCAAGGAAGACGCTTCCGACCTCCACCTCTCGGAGGGCAAACTCCCGACGATTAGAGTCTCGAACTTTCTCCTGCCCCTCGCGAAACTCGCCCCCTTGAAGCGCGAAGAGATGGAAGGATTCCTCCACATTCTTTTCACGGAGATGAATAAAGAAGAGTTTGGGAAGAATAAGGAGACGAACTTCGCCTACACTCACACGGGGAACAAGCGTTTCCGCTGCAACGCCTATCTCTCGCTCGGCAAAATCAGTATCGCTATGCGCCTCATCCCTTCGCGCATCAAGACCTTCGAGGAATTGCGTCTGCCGCCGATTCTCGAGAGCTTCGCCAAGCGCCAGCAGGGCTTCTTCCTCGTCGTCGGCCCGGTTGGTGTCGGCAAATCTACAACACTCGCCACCATGATTGAGACGATAAACATGGAGCGTCTCGAGCATATCGTCACGATTGAAGACCCGATTGAATATATTTTCGAGCCGAAGAAATCCATTATCAACCAGCGCGAGGTCAAACTAGACACCCCCGACTTCCGCACAGCGCTCAACGGCGTTTTCCGACAAGACGCCGACATCTTGATGATCGGGGAGATGCGCGACTTAGAAACCATTTCGACCGCGGTGACCGCGGCCGAAACGGGGCACCTCGTTTTATCCACCCTTCACACCAACGCCGCGGGGCAGACCGTCGACCGTATCATCGACTCGTTCCCGGCCGACCAGCAGACGCAAATCAGGCTCCAGCTCGCGGGTTCCCTTCTCGGCATTTTCTCCCAGCGCCTCTTGCCGAGAATCTCGGGCGGACTTATTCCCGCTTTTGAGCTCTTGATAAACAACAACGCCGTCGCCAACCTTATCCGCGAAAAGAGAACGCACGAACTCAACTCGGTCATTGAGACAAGCTCGGAAGAGGGGATGATAAACCTCAACCGCTCGCTCGCGGAGCTCGTCCGAACCGGCGAGGTGACGGTCGAGAATGCGATGCAGTTCGCGACCAACAGGAAAACTTTGGAGCGGATGATCTAGTTCGATCATGCTCACTATAAATAATCCAGATGCTTTTTAAATACAAAGCCCTTGAAAACTCCGGCAAAGAAACGAGCGGCCAGATAGAGGCGGTCTCGCTCGACGTGGCCGTGAGCTCCTTGCAGAAGCGCGGACTCATGATTGTCGACATCGAGTCGGCGGAGAAGGAGCCCTGGTTTAATAATCTCCACTTCGGCTCGGGCGTCTCGAACAAGGATGTCGTCATCCTCTCGCGCCAGATGGCAACTCTTTTCGAAGCGCAAGTCTCGGCCCTCAAAATCTTCACCCTCCTCTCAAGTGAGATGGAGAATGTTGTTTTAAGGAGAAGTCTGACTCAAATCGCCGACGATCTTCAGGGCGGGAGTTCTATCTCGAAGGCTCTCGCTAAGCATCCGAAAGTTTTCTCCGACTTTTACGTGAACATGGTGCGCTCCGGAGAGGAGACTGGTAAATTGAACGACACCTTCAACCACCTCGCCGACTACCTCGACCGCAACTACGAAGTAGTCTCTAAGGCGCGCAATGCCCTGATTTATCCCGCTTTCGTCATTACGGTCTTTATCGCCGTGATGGTTCTTATGTTTACAACGATTATTCCAAAAATCAGCCTTATTATTATCGAGTCCGGCCAGGCCATACCTCTCTACACAAAAATAGTCTTTGCCGTCTCCGACTTTTTCGTCAATTACGGGTTCCTTCTTCTCGCGGCCGTTATTATCGGCGCCTTTCTCTTGGTGCGCTACGCGAAGACGCCTGACGGCAAGTCGGCCCTGGCCCGCTTTAAGCTCAAGGTTCCCTATATCGGTGATCTCTATAAAAAGCTCTATCTCTCGCTTATCGCGGACAACATGAGCACCATGATTCTCTCGGGTATTCCCATGGCGAATGCCATAGAGGTGACCTCAACGGTCGTTGGCAACGAAGTTTACAGGAAAATCCTTGAGGAAAGCGTCATCGCCGTCCGAGGGGGCAGCTCCTTCTCCCAGTCCCTATCGCAGTATGAGGAAATACCAGGTATGCTCATCCAGATGATACGGGTAGGTGAGGAGTCGGGAGAATTAGGCTCAATTTTAGGCACCATGGCGCACTTTTACCAGCGGGAGGTTATAAACGCGGTCGATACTCTGGTGAGCTTGATAGAGCCCGTTATGATAGTGATTTTAGGCCTTGGCGTCGGTATTCTTTTGGCCTCCGTACTTATCCCCATATACGATATTGCGAATGCCGCCTAAATGTAGAGTATAATGTCTGTATTCACTCTAAAGGTGATTTATAAAATAAGCCAAAAATTAGGAAAATCATTAAATTATGAGTACTAGAACAAAAGGTTTTACGTTGATTGAACTCCTGGTGGTTATCGCCATCATCGGCATTCTCTCATCGGTTGTCTTGGCCTCCCTCAATACCGCCCGCGGTAAGGGCAATGACGCCAAGGTTAAGGCCCAGCTCTCCGGAGTTCGTGCCGCCGCCGAGGTCTACTATGACACCAATAACAACTACGGCGCCGCAACGGCAGTATGTAACAACATGTTCACTGATGCCGGATCTGGAATGGGCTCTTATTTCCTTGGAGCACCAGGGACCTATTGGCCTGCAGGAACCACAATTGTTTGCGGTTCAAGCGGTACGGCCTATGCCGTAAAAGCGACTCTCAACAACGGTGGGGTTGCGGCATATTGGTGTGTTGACAGCATGGGTGCTTCTAAACAAATTAATAACGCTATTGGAGCTTCGGTAAACGTCTGCCCGTAGAATCTTAATTAGGGCCAAAATCTCACGCATGACGAAGGGAGTGAGGGGGTTTACCCTCATAGAGCTTCTGGTGGCTATTGCAATCGTTGGCCTTCTCTCAACTGTTATCTTGGCTTACTTGAGCAGCGCTCGCGGCAAGAGCAATGACGCTAAAGTTAAGGCTCTGCTCTCGGGTGTGAGAAGGGCGGCGGAGATTTACTATGACAGCTACAGTAACTACGGACCCTCTTCTGGCACAGGTTGTGGCATGCCCATGTTCATTAATGCACCTTCAGGCATGTCTTCGTACTTTGTCCCGCTGCCACCGAACCCGGGCGCAGCGTTTCCCGTGGGCGCCAATCCAACCTGTGTCGCAACAGCGGTTGGTGGCGGAGCGGCCAATGCCTATGCCGTGAGCGTTACTCTCCCCGGACTAGGCGGTACGAATAGTTGGTGTATCGATAGCACGGGGGCCTCTAAGGGATATGGAGGTGTTACGATCGTGGCTGGAGACGCTGTGTGCGGACCCTAGTACAATAGCCAAAAGCTAACAATAAAATGAAAAACAAAGGATTTACCCTAATCGAACTCCTGGTGGTCATCGCCATCATCGGTATTCTCTCATCGGTTGTCTTGGCCTCTCTCAATACCGCTCGCGCCAAAGGCAATGACGCAAAAGTTAAGGCGCAACTCGCGGGTCTGAAAAGTGCCGCCGAGGTTTACTTCGACACGAACGGCAACTACGGCACCGTCGCAACTGATCTCTGTGATGACGTTGTTGATGACTTCTTTGAGGACGCGGCATCCGGTATGTATCAGGCCACGCTGTCGACAAATTATCCGACAGGCGCCACTCTTTCCTGCCGCACCGACACGTCTGCCTATGCCGTTTCCGCGCTTCTCATTTCCACTACCACCGCTTGGTGCGTTGACAGCTCCGGCGCCTCAAGAGAGATTCCGGCGAATCTTGGTATCGGAGAAGTGGTTTGTCCGTAATCAATCACCCGCCGCCCGCCTGCGCAGACAGGTTTGTTATACTTAAAGGATGACCTTAGTCATCCTTTTTGTTTTGGGTACCATTGTCGGGAGTTTCTTGAATGTCATCGGGCTTCGTTGGGATTCAAAAAACTTTGGCGGTCGCTCGGCCTGTCCAAATTGCGCCAAGACACTTTCTTGGCACGAACTTATCCCGGTTTTGAGCTTTTTTCTCTTAAAAAGAAAGTGTTCCGGCTGTCAGGCACCGATTTCCTGGCAGTATCCGATAATTGAAATTTGGACAGGACTTATCTTTGCCTCCCTTTTCTACATTATTGATCCGTTAAATCTTTTGTCATTTCTGAATTATCTTGTTCTGGTTGCGGTTTTTTCTCTCTACATTGTCATTACTATTTATGATATACGCCATAAAATCATTCCCGACACGCTCGTCTATACCTGCATTTTACTCGCTCTTGGGTATCGTATGTATTCTTACTTCTCACTTCCTACGCCTTACTTCTTGGACCTTCTCGCGGGACCGATCATTTTCGTCTTTTTCGGCTCCATCTGGCTCTTTTCGCGCGGTCGGGCGATGGGTTTCGGCGACGCGAAACTCGGACTCTCCGTGGGTCTACTTCTCGGCGCGGCAAAAGGTTTCTCGGCCATAATCTTTGCCTTCTGGCTTGGCGCTCTGGCGGCGCTCATTCTCTTTTTTGTTGTAAAACTCGGCCTGCCTGCGCAGGCAGGCTTTATAAAGAGCGATAAAGGCCTTACAATGAAGTCTGAAGTGCCCTTCGGCCCCGCGATAGTCTTAGGCGCCTGGCTCGCACTCTTCTTCCACCTCAACTTCAACCATGTCCTTCCTATCTGAGAAAAATAAAGGATTCACCTTTACGGAACTGATGGTGACCATTACTATCACGACCGTGATTCTCACCGTTCTTCTTTTGAATCAGTCGAAGTATAACGACAGACTTGTGCTCAACAATCTTGCCGAAGACACGAGCCTCAGGATTGCTCAAGCTCAGGCGTACGGCTCTGGGGTCAGAGAATTCTCCACGGGCTCGGGTGAATTCTCCGCTTCCTATGGTCTTACCTTCAGCCTGATTAATGACGATGATGATGGTTCTCCTACAGCCTATCTATACTTTGCGGATCGCAATAATAATGATTTCTACAATGGTGACTGGACGTGTGTCATAGGAGGTGCCAACGAGTGTCTCGAACGGATAAACATTTTACGCGGAGTTTATATCGAAGCGGTTTGCATGATTATCGCTCCCGCCACAAGCGAGTGCGGTCCGCCCAACTCCCCGAGAAGAGTCGACATTACCTTCAATCGCCCGAATACCGAGGCCCAGCTCATCTTTTTCAACTCAAGCGGGGGTCAAGTCACCAATCCGAATATGGTAGGGGCAAGAATTATTTTCAGGAGCCCCAATACGACCGCGACGAGTGGGGTCACCGTCTACACCACGGGTCAAATTTCGACAAAGTAAATGGGAGTGAGAAATAAAAAACTCAATAAGGGCTTCACGATAATTGAGCTCATCGTGGCGATAACGGTCTTCATCACGGTTATGACTATCGCCATGGGCGCCATCTTCAGCACCTTTAACTCCAACACCAAGGCCAAGAACACGAAAGCGGCCCTCTCCAATCTCAATATCGCTCTCGAGAGCATGTCGCGTGAAATCCGTTTCGGCAGAGTCTATCATTGCGGCTCAACTGGTACCTTGACCGTGCCCCAGAATTGTCCTACCGGCAACTCGTTCTTTACCTTCCTTTCAAGTAGCGGAGACCAAATAGCTTATCGCCTCAATGGCACCGTGGTTGAAAAACAGGACGGCGCCTCGGCCTCTTGGATTGCCGTGACAGGGGCGGAAATAGCGATTGAGAGCCTCACTTTCTATACGCTGGGCGCCATTGCAGCCGACGCCTTTCAGCCGAAGACGGTTATTATCGTGAGGGGTAGGGTGGGCGCAACGGGTGCCAAGGGGACAACGAGGTTTGCCATCCAGACCCTTGTCTCCCAGCGCGCCGTGGACAGATAATATGACAAAAGAAACACACACAAAGCAAAACGCCCGCCCGACAGAACGACGAAAGTCGTTCGGGCGGGGATTCTCTCTCGTCGAAAGCCTAGTCGCTATCGTGATTCTCATCACGGCCATTACAGGAGTTTCAAGCGCTGTTAGGACCGCGATTTCGTCCTACACTTTTTCACGCGACCAGATAACCGCATTTTACCTTGCTCAAGAGGGGTTCGAATTTATCCGAAACATGCGCGACGAGAACGCGCTCAATAACAGGAACTGGCTTACGGGCATTGCCTCAAACATTAATGACCCCTGCTGGTTCGGTAATGCCTGCATTGTTGACCCGATAAACTCGACTGTGCCGACGCGTTGCAGCGCCATCGAGTCTTGCCCCTTGCTTCGTCAGGACGCCACCAATCTTTTCTATGGACACAACGGGGCTTGGAGCGAGACGAAATTTCGACGCGAAATTATTATCACTCAAGTTGATGCCAAAGAAATTTCCGTTCTGGTCACCATTAACTGGATGCACGGCTCTACAAACCAAGAGTTCCAGGCGCGGGAAAATATTTTAAACTGGCCATGAAAAACCGAGGCTTCACTTTTGGCAGCGAAAGAATGTGGAAGAAATCTTCCACAGAGACTGAGCGAAGCAAAAGCAAAACCGCAGGTTTTACAATTTTTGTCGCAGTTATTATTGTCGGGACAATCAGTCTCGTGGCGGCCGGTGTGATAAATCTCGCCGTGAGACACTTGGTTATCGCGAATGCCGGCGAAGCCTCGCAACACGCCTTCTACGCCGCCGACTCGGGGATGGAGTGCGCTCTCTACTGGGATGTTAGAAACCCGAGCGGCCTTAGCGCCTTTTCGACCTCGACTCCGACGAACCCCATAAACTGCAACGGCAAAGTTATTAATGTTGCTCCCGTCGTAAATGGCGGGACGGGCTTCGGCACAACCACGATAACTTTCGATTTCACCCCGACGGATTCTTACTGCGTAACGGTAAGTATCGCCAAGTGGTACACCATTTCGGCTCCACGTACTCTAAGAACAAAAATCGAATCAAAAGGCTATAACACCTGCAGTGTCTCAAACCCGAGGAGGGTTGAGCGCGCCGTTAGAGCCACATACTAGTTCGACAGGCTCACTATAAATAATGCCCAAGCCCGACCAGAACACCAGAGAACGTGTAAAAAAATTGCGCGAGTCAATCGGGCGCCATAACAAGCTTTATCACACTCTGGATAAACCGGAGATTTCCGACCAAGCCTTTGACGCGCTCGTTCGAGAGCTTGAAGAACTCGAAAAAAAGTATCCCGCTCTTGCCACAGAAGGCTCGCCGACCGAGAGCGTCGGCGCCAAGATTCTCGAGAAGTTCGAGAAGGTGGAGCACGCCGTGAGGCAGTGGTCGTTTAACGACGCCTTTGACGAGAGCGATATCCGTGCCTTCGATGAGAGGCTAAAAAAGCTTTTGGGCCGCGAGCCGAAGTATCTTGTCGAGCTCAAAATTGACGGTCTCAAAATCGTTTTGACCTACGAAGGAGGCAGGCTTAGCCGCGCCGCCACTCGCGGCGACGGCAGGGTCGGGGAGGATGTGACGAATAATGTTTTAACTATAGAATCAGTTCCCAAGGAGCTTAGAAAAAGTCTCAACATTATTGTTGAAGGCGAAGTTTGGATGTCTAAAAAGATTTTTGAGAGACTGAACACGGAGAGAAAAAAGAAGGGGGAAGAGCTCTTCGCCAACCCCAGAAACATTGCCGCCGGCTCCATCCGCCAGCTCGACTCGTCCGTAACTCGGGAGAGAAAGCTCGACTCGTTTATCTACGACATCGCGAAGCTCGAAGAAAAGTTCAATTCGAATCTGGAAACACAGGCGGAGGAGCTCGAATTTCTTAAATCACTCGGGTTCAAAGTTAATCCGCATTTTGAAAAGGTTTCGGGGGTAGAGGCAGTAATCGAGTTTTGGAAAAGATGGCAGAAGCGCGCCGAAAAAGAGGATTATCTTCTCGACGGGATTGTCGTCAAAGTTGATTCCCGAAAGGATCAGGAATTTCTCGGCTATACCGGCAAGTCGCCTCGCTTCGGTATTGCCTTCAAATTTCCCGCCGAGCAGACGACGACTAAACTTCTCGATGTGACACTCCAGCTCGGGAGAACCGGAGTTCTCACTCCCGTCGCGATTCTCGAGCCCGTGCTTGTGGCGGGCTCGACTGTCTCGCGGGCGACGCTCCATAACGAAGACGAGATTAACCGTAAGGACGTGAGGATTGGCGACACGGTCGTGATCCAGAAAGCGGGCGATGTCATCCCCGAGGTTGTGGGACCCTTAAAAGATCTGAGGACAGGCAAGGAAAAGAAATTCATTTTTCCCAAAAAATTCCCGCTCTGCGGCGACGACGGCTCGATTGAGCGCATCCCGGGGCAAGCCGCCTATCGTTGTGTCGCCAAAAATTCTTACGAACAGCAGAGGAGAAAGCTAGAACACTTCGCCTCAAGGAGAGTTTTCGACATCGAGGGTCTGGGTCCCCAAATAATCAAACAATTGATGGAGGCCGAAATCGTCTCGAACCTCGATGACATATTTAGGATAAAAAAGGGCGATCTTCAACCCCTCGAGCGCTTCGGCGAGAAATCCATAGAAAATCTCTTAAAAGCGATAGAGGCGGCACGCTCTGTCGAGCTTCCGAGGTTTATTGCCTCGCTCTCGATCCCGCAAGTGGGGGAAGAGACGGCGCGAGATTTGGCTCGACACTTCAGGACCGCGGAGCGCTTCGGTAAAGCTTCCGCTGCGGAGCTTGAAGCACTCGAGGGCGTCGGCCCCGTGGTCTCGCAGTCGATTCTCTCTTGGTTCGCCGATAAGGAGAACAGGAGTCTTTTTGAGCGCCTATTAAGACAAGTACGCATTAAGCGAGTCAAAGACGAAGCATCAGGCGAGGGGAAATTGTCCGGCAGAAGTTTTGTCATAACGGGCACGTTTAAAACCATGAGCCGCGAAGAAGCCAAGGAAAAAATCAGACACCAGGGCGGCAAGGTGAGGGAGTCGGTTTCTCCGAAAACCGACTATGTCGTCGTCGGAGAAAATCCCGGGGAAAAATATGAAAGAGCGCGCGAACTGGGTGTGAGAACTTTAAACGAAAAAGAATTTATCGGTATGCTAGGATAACAGAGTATGGATAAGGAGAAGATTATTAAACTCGCCAACCTGAGCCGCATCAGGCTGGGAGATGGTGATGCCGAAAAGCTTTCCAACGAGTTCGACAAGATTCTTGCCTATGTAAGCGAGGTTAAGGGCGCCGTCAAGAAATCCGCCAAGCGAGAAAAAAGGAGCGCCGACGAGTTCCTGCCGAGAAATGTCCTGCGCTCTGACGGCCCGCCGCACGAAAAAGGTATTTTTACCGAAGCTCTTCTGGGACAAGCGCCTTCACGCGAGAAAAATTACATTAAGGTTAAAAAAATTCTTTAATGGCCGATTTCTCAAAACTTTCCATAGGTGAAATAAAAAAAGCTTTCGCCGACAAAAAATTTTCGAGCCTTGATATCACGAAGAATCTCATTGAGCTCATCAAGAAAAATGACGCGGGCAAAACCGACGCTTTCTTGGAAGTCTTTGACGAGGCGCCGGATGCCGCTCGCGAGGCGGACAAAAACTTGAAAAAAGGGAAAGATTCACCACTTCTCGGCGTGCCAATCGCGCTCAAGGACAACATCCTTGTCTCGGGCAAGCGCGCCACCGCCGCCTCAAAAATTCTTGAGGGTTTCATCTCGCCCTACGACGCGACGGTCGTAAAGAGGCTCAAAGATGCCGGGGCCGTCATCGTTGGACGCACGAACATGGACGAATTCGCCATGGGCAGCTCCACCGAGAACTCTGTCTATGGTCCGACCAAAAATCCTCACGACCCGACTCGCGTACCGGGCGGCTCTTCCGGCGGCTCGGCTGTCGCCGTGGCGGCGGGCTTCGTGCCCGTCGCCCTCGGCTCGGATACGGGCGGCTCAATAAGGCAGCCCGCCGCCTTCTCTGGTGTCGTCGGGCTGAAACCCTCATACGGCAGAGTTTCCCGCTCGGGGCTCATCGCCCTCGCCTCGTCTCTCGACCAGATAGGGCCCTTCACGAGAAGTGTCGCCGACGCCGAACTCGTCTATAAAGTAATCGCCGGTCGGGACCCCTTGGACAGCACGACCGTCTCCGACGAGAGCTTTCCAAGAAAAAGGAAATTTTCTAAAACCATCGGCATCCCGCGCGAATTTATCGAAATCGACGGCATAGACGAGAGTGTTAAAAAAAACTTCGAGGAAGCCGTGGAAAAATTCCGCGCTCTCGGCTATAAGATTAAAGACCTTAAGCTCCCGCATCTCAAATACTCTTTGGCCGTCTACTACATCATCATGCCCGCCGAAGCTTCTTCGAACCTGGCGCGTTTCGACGGCGTTAAATACGGATTTCACAAAGCGGGCAAAGATGTCATAGAAGATTACTTCGAAACTCGGGGCGCCGGTTTCGGCCCCGAGCCGAAGCGGCGCATAATCCTCGGCACTTATGTCCTTTCCTCGGGCTACTATGACGAATATTACGGGAGCGCTCTCGAGATGAAGAAATTAATCAGTGAGGAGCTCGCCGAAGCTTTCGAGAAAGTCGATTTGATACTCACTCCAACGACACCCACGCCCGCCTTCAAACTGGGAGAGAAGACAAAAGACCCGCTCTCGATGTACCTCGCCGATATCTTTACCGTACCGGCCAATATCGCGGGACTGCCTTCAATTTCTCTGCCCTCAGGCCTTGCCGGCGTCCTGCCTCTAGGGATAGAACTTACCGCCGCGCTCGGCAGGGAAGACGACTTGTTCCTTGCTGGCAAAGAATTTTTGGGAGAATAAAATATAAGTATGGCCGAGAAAAAGAAAGAAATTACCGGTACCGAGCTCGACAAAAAAGCTTTTGAAGAAATAGTTTTCCTTCTCTTTGGCTTGGCTCTTCTCGGGGCCCTGGTTACGGCTTTTATTAATAATTTCGGGAACCTCTCCCTCGAAGGCTCTATTTTCGGCAGAATCGCGGATTATTTTCTCAATAACATCTGGCCGAAGTGGAAAATGATTGCAATCTTTTTTTGCGCGGGACTTTTTGTCGGCACTATCAGCAACGCTTGGAAGCTCCGCGCCTTGAGTCTCGCGGAGCTTGCAATCTTTAACCCCGGACCACCTCCCGGAGCCGTCGCGGTTACCGGGGGCGACCTTTCGGCCGAGAAAAATACCAAGTGGGAAAAGATTTTGGCTCTTGCCAATTCGGAAAATCCTTCAGACCGCCGTATGGCCGTGATAGAAGCCGACGTGATGCTTGAGGAGCTGCTTGAGACTCTCGGCTACCGGGGCGACTCGGTGGGGGAGATCTTGAAATCGGTCGATAAAAACCAGTTTTCTTCGATTGACGCCGCCTGGGAAGCGCATAAGGTAAGGAATACTCTGGTGCACTCCGGCAGCGACTTCCAGATTACCGAGCGCGAAACCAAGCGCGTCATCGCGCTTTTCGAAGAAGTTTTCAGAGAATTCGGAGCAATCTAGCTCGCCATGAGCTTGTCGAATGGTTGCGGGTATCCGATTTGCACGGATGCCTACAGGTTATGAGCCTGTCGAGGTACTACTCCTCCAACCCGCTGTTCGCAGATTGTACTCGCATTTCTTGAGAAAATCAAGATTTCATAATATAGTTTATGGTCACTTGCCGGCATAGTTCAATGGTAGAACGGAGGACTCATAAGCCTCAAACAATGGTCCGATTCCATTTGCCGGCACAAATTGATAAAGCCCAAAAAATCTGGTACTTTGTAGTGCACTGCGGTCATACCCGCCCGAACGTACCGTTCGGTACGGGCGGGGCTCAACTGGTTACCTGCCCGAACGACTTCAGTCGGGCGGGGAGCACTTATTTATGTACGTCGTTTACGTATTACGGGACAATAAAGGTAAGTTATATAAAGGACTTACCAACAATCTTGCAAGGCGTCTTAATGAGCATGGGGGAGGCAAGACTCTGACCACTTCTAAAATGTCCGGTATTCGTCTTGTTTATACCGAAAAACATGATACCTTTGAGGTGGCGCGCAAGCGAGAATTGTATTTAAAAAGCGCCGCTGGAAGAAGATATCTAAAATTAAAATTGCGGTCATAGCTCAACTGGTTAGAGCACTCCCCTGTCACGGGAGAGGTTGCCGGTTCAAGTCCGGTTGGCCGCGCTCGAATGAACAACGACGAAGTATTTTTTGTCGGACAGAAGGCACTCATAGAAAGAGACGGCAAGGTGCTGGTTTTAACGCGCTCGGGCGGAGGGCTCCTCGACTTACCCGGTGGCAAGGTGCAGGCGGGGGAGACCGACCATATAGAGGCCCTCAAGAGAGAGGTGAGAGAGGAAACGGGTCTTGAAATTGAGGCGGGTGGGCCGGTAGCTTCCTGGATATCGAGCTTCGCCAAGGAGCACCGAAATGCCGACAAAAAGATTTTTATGATAGTTTACCTCGCCCGATACAAGTCGGGGGAGGTAGTTTTAAGTAGCGAGCACAACTCTTTCCGCTGGGTTGGTGAAAAAGATCTGCGCGACCTGCCACCCGGGGGCCATAGGATTACGGAGACGCTCAAAAATTATTTTGCCAAAAGGGCTTAGAACTCTATCGGTAGAGTAATATACTTATATGGTATAATTCTACTAATGAATGAAAGTAAGCTAAGGAGATGGTATTTAAAAAAACAGTTGTCTGTTGCAGAAATAGCTAGGAAAACAGGAGTTTCTCAAAACAAAATAAATTATTGGATTTCTAAATACAAAATCCCCAAAAGATCTATATCAGACGCCACATACCTTAGATATAATCCAAAAGGCGATCCCTTTATTTTCAAACCACCAAAAACTAAGGATGAATGGCAACTTTTTGGGCTAGGTATAGGCTTATTCTGGGGAGAAGGGAACAAAAGAAACAAAAACTCAATAAGATTAGGCAATGTTGATCCGAGACTCATAATGGCCTATATGACGTTTTTAAATAAAATATATGGAATAGATAAAGATAAGTTAAAATTTGGACTCCAAATATTTTCTGACATTTCTCCTGTGGCAGCTCAGAGATTTTGGATGAATAAGCTTGGCGTAAGAAAATCACAATTTCAGAAGATTATAATTACACCGTCTCGCGGGACAGGAAGTTATAGGAATAAAAATCAATATGGCGTTTTAACTGTTTATTTTAATAACACTAAACTTAAAAAAATGTTTGATAGTCTGATTGAAAACTTTCCCTCATTGTAATATTATTTTGTGGTACCAATAAGCGCCAAGATAGCTCAGTTGGTAGAGCACATCCATGGTGGATCGCTAATCCTGCCCACTTAGAAAGTAATTTTTGAGTGAATCTCGAATAACGGTTAAAGGCCCTAACAGGTTCAGACCGTGGCGCTAAGCGCCCGAACGACTGACAAGAGCTACTCACCTTAGCCGGTGAGTGGAAGATACAGTCTAGCCCTCTTATAAAAAGAAAAAGAGGTGTAAGCGAAGGATGAGGTCTCGGGTTCGATCCCCGATCTTGGCTCCGAAGTCGTGCAACTTTTTTGGTTCCAAAAGAGTTATAATGGATGAAGGGAACATTTTTAAAAGTAACCTGGAGCGTCACCTAAGCGCGCTCCGTTCCCTTATCTATGGTAAGAGATCCAGAACTTTCAGACGCGAATGTACTCCAAAAATCGCAAGAAGCACCTTGGATGTTCGGCATTCTTGTTGAAAGGCACCAGGAAGCTTTCTTAAGGAAGGGCGAGAGCATTCTTCATTCTCGTGACGCCGCCGAGGACGCGGTCCAGGAGACTTTTATCAAGATCTACAAGTATTCCCACAAGTTCTCCGAACGAAAGGGGGCAAGCTTCCGTTCCTGGGCGTACAGGATTCTCGTCAACACCTGCTACACGCACTCTTCCAAGAAGACCCGAGAGGCGAGCCGTGTTAAGGCCATAGACTTCGCCGAACTGGATCTTATCGGCTCGGAAGTAATACGCGACAGGGAACAGCTCTCGTTTGTTCAGTCGGTCCTCTCGCGCCTGCCGGAGAACTTGGCGCGCCTTCTTTCTCTATACTTCTTCGAGGAGAAAAGTTATGAAGAAATCGCGGAAATAGAGAGGCTGTCCCTCTCGGCCGTTCGCTCCGGGCTTCATAGGGCGAAGAAACAGTTTAGAGTGGTGGCGCTCCAGATGGCATGAAACTAATAAATATGAAAAGTAGAATAATGTTCGGCGTCTACCTCGCGTATCTTACGCGCAAGTTCAGAAGTCCCCTTATCGCCGAGGTGGTGCTCTTTCTTATTTTTGCGGTCATTCTTCTTTTCTTCGTCTCCGTGCCGAGCGTCGTGGCCAACATGCTCGCCTCGGGAGACTTTTACAGCTATCTTGTCATGGCCTTCTCGCACACTGATATTTTGGTTAAAAGCATTTTTATCCTCGCCCTCATCACCGCCCTTCTTTTCGTCAAGAACGCAACCGTTTTCACGTTCTCTTTTTTCAAAGAGCGCCTCGCCTGACAATCTTTTCTTAAGCCCTCATTTTTGCTAAAGTTCACTTGAGCTTATCTTAACTTGCGCCACCTTAGCTCAGTTGGTACCCGCCCGAACGTACCGAATACCCGTCCGAATGGGTATTCGTCCGGGCGGACGTTCGGTACGGGCGGGGAGCACTAAGCCGGAGTAACTCAGTTGGTAGAGTAACCCCTTCGTAAGGGGTAAGTCGCGAGTTCGACTCTCGCCTCCGGCTCATGTCTAATAAAAAAGACTTAGAGAAAAAGATTGAAGAGCTTGAGACAGAGATGTCTTCTGCAGAATTTTGGGCGGACAAAACTCGTGCCCAGGCGACTCTTCGCGAGTACGAGTCGCTCAAGGGAGAGCTAGCGGGCTTAGGGAAATTCGACCCGGGCGACGCCGTTATGACAATATTTTCCGGCGCGGGCGGCGACGACGCCGAGGATTTCTCCCGCATTCTCCTTGAGATGTATATGAAATTCTTCGAAAAAAATAAGTGGCGCTACTCTGTTATCCATAAAAACGAAAATGACCACGGCGGGTACCGCAATATCACTTTGGAAATTAGCGGCAAAAGCCCGCCTGCGCAGGCAGGTGTCTATGGCACGCTTAAAAACGAATCCGGGGTTCACCGCTTGGTGCGCATCTCGCCCTTTAATGCCAAAGCACTTCGCCACACCTCTTTTTCCATGGTGGAAGTAATTCCGAAATTTGAAAAACAGGAAGAGGTTAAAATCCCGCCGGAGGAGCTAAAGACCGAGTACTCGCGCTCAAGCGGCCCGGGCGGCCAGAATGTCAATAAACGCGAGACGGCGGTGCGCCTCGTCCACCTTCCGACTAATCTTTCGGCGCATGTCGAGTCCGAGCGCTCGCAGGCCCAGAACAGAGAGAAAGCCCTGCGTCTCTTGGAAGCTAAGCTCTACAGAAAGTTAGAGGATGAACGCAAGGCGAAAGAAAAAGGCATGTATATCTCGAAGACCACTCAGATAGAATGGGGGAACCAAATTCGCTCCTATGTTCTTCACCCTTACAAGATGGTAAAGGACCATCGCACCGATGTGGAAATTCGGGATGTCGAGAAAGTGCTCCAGGGCGGCCTCGATGAATTCATCGAAGCCGAGAAAGCGCTCTAACTTTGACTAGAACTCCTTTTTTTGTTACTCTTTCGGAATGCTAAAAATCAGATTGCAGAGGGTGGGCAGAGTGCACGAGCCGTCTTTCAGGCTCGTTTTGACCGATGCCAAAAACAGCACCAAGAGCGGCAGAGTCAAAGAGATTCTCGGCTCCTATGACCCGAGGAAAAGTCGCGACCTCCTCTACGCCGACCGCATCCAGTACTGGCTCTCACGCGGTGTAACCTTCACGCCGACGGTCAACAACCTCCTCGTCAAGCACGGCGTTATCAGAGGCAAGAAAATCAATGTTTCAAGCGTCTCGAAGAAGCCGAAGACCGAGGCGCCGAGAGCCGGTGAGGCGTCCAAAGAAGCCAAAATAGAGGAAGTTTCCCCCGCGAGTGATACAATTGAGAAGACGGAAGAGAAGGCGGCTGTCTGATTAACCTAACCCAAGCGACCGATGATAGATGACGTTGGATTCCTTGAATACATAGTAAAGGGACTGGTAAACCATCCCGAGGATGTGAAGATAAAGAGAACCGTTGACGAGATGGGTGTCTTAATGGTGCTCGACGTGCACCCCGACGACATGGGCAAGGTGATAGGTCGTTCGGGCAACACGGCCAAGGCAATAAGAATTCTTCTCCGCGTGGTCGGGATGAAGAATAATTCTCGTATTAATCTTAAAATTAACGAGCCCGCCAACAGCTCAATGCCTCCCAGGAGAGAGCCGGCCGTGCCGAATTCAAAAACTTTGGAGCAGGCGATGGAAGACCTCGATTTGTAGTCCCAGTAAATGAATTTTCATATTGTCACCCTTTTTCCCAAGGCCTTTGACTCGTATCTAGGGGAGTCGATTTTAAAGCGCGCCAGAGAAGACAAAAAAATCCGCGTTCTCTTCTATAACCCGCGTGACTATGCCGAGGATAAGTGGCGACGCATTGATCGTCCGCCTTACGCCGGGGGACCGGGCATGGTGATAGAAGCTCTGCCCGTTATCCGCGCCGTCGAGGCCGCCCTTAGGCGCGCGAAGAAGCCGAAAATAATTTTCCTTTCTCCATCGGGGAAACAGGCAACGAACAGCTACGCCGAAACACTTACCAAGAAGACGAAGGACGTCATCATTATTTGCGGTCGCTACGAAGGTATCGATGCGCGGGTGAGAAAAGTTTTCAAAACCGAAGAAATTTCTGTCGGACCATATGTTCTCACCGGCGGTGAGCTTGGGGCGATGATTCTTATAGACCTAATCTCGAGGCGCTTACCCGGAGTGCTCGGCAATCCCGACTCTCTGGAGGAGCGCCGAGTGGCTTCAAAGGACGTTTATACAAGGCCGGAAGTCTTTAAATATAAGGGTAAAACCTACCGTGCCCCCAAGGTTCTGCTCTCCGGTGATCATGCTCGGATAGAGAAGTGGAAAGGGTCTAGACGTTAGCCCTTGACAGAAAAACAGGTTATGTATAAGATGTTCGGACTTCGACTCGATTGAGTTACGGCCGCAACGAAGGGTTTTGATACGAGAAGGTTCAGCTTAGGTAAAGACAGGCACGGTGGAAACCGCGCCATTCGTTTTTTTGTTTCTATGAATCCGGCTACCTCACCCAAACACACGAGCTCAATCGAACGAGAGAAGAAATATTTCGGGCGCTTCAGGGAGCCCTTAACCGAGATACCGAATCTTGTCGTTTCTCAAATAGAGTCTTTCAAATGGCTTATCGAAAAAGGTCTCAAAGAAGTCTTTGAGGAGTTTTCGTCTATCAAAGATTTTTCCGAAAAGAAATTTAAACTCGATTTTATCGGCTTCGAACTCGCCGAGGCGAAAATAGACGAATATACCGCCAAGGAAAAGAAGCTTTCCTACGAGGCACCGCTCAAGGTGAAGGTGCGTCTCAAGAATATGATTACCGGCACGGAGAAAGAGCAGGAAATCTTCATGGCCGACTTTCCTCTCATGACTTCCCACGGCACCTTCATCATCTCCGGCATTGAGCGGGTGATTGTTCCTCAGCTTGCCCGCTCAACCGGTATTTCTTTCACCACTCAGGAACTCAGGGGCAAAAAGACTTTTGGCGCCAAAATCATCCCCGGTCGCGGCGCTTGGATCGAGCTTGAGACCGATCTCGACGGCACTCTCTACGTCAGAATCGACCGAAAAAGAAAATTCCCGGTTACAACGCTCTTGCGGTTCCTTATGGCGGGCAACACAAACCACGTCATCTCGAATGAAAAGATTCTTGCTCTGTTCGAAAACGTTCCCGAAACCAAGCGCCACCTAGAAAAAACTCTGGCCAAGGACCACACGACGACCGTCGACGAGGCAGCAATCGAGATACACAAGCGACTTCGCGATGGAGATCTCGCCGCGGCCGACAATGCCCGTGAATTCGTGCTCTCCATTTTCAGCAAAGACCGCTACGATCTCTCCCGCGTCGGACGCTTCCGATTCAACAATCGTTTCGGCGGCAAGGATTCCGCCAAGGAGATTGATCGCCGCACGCTCTCGCTTGCCGATTTCGTCACGATTATCTCGCACATGGCGCGCCTGAACGCAGTGCCCGATGCCCAACCCGACGACATAGACCACCTCGGCTCAAGGAGGGTGCGCCTCGTGGGTGAGCTTTTCCAACAGAAAATCCGCGTAGGTATGGCGCAGATTAAGCGCAATATCCAGAACAGAATGTCGACAATCGACACCGACGTTACGCTGCCGGTCCACTTTATCTCGCCCAAACCCCTGCAGGCAAGAATCAAAGAATTTTTCACCACGAACCAATTGTCCCAATTTGCCCAGCAGGAAAATACGCTCGCCGAGCTTGAGCATCTGCGCACCGTCTCGGCTCTCGGTCCCGGCGGTCTCAACCGCGCGCGCGCCGGGTACGAAGTCCGCGACGTTCATCCTTCGCACTACGGCAGACTCTGTCCGATTCAGACCCCCGAAGGTCCGAACATCGGTCTTATTTTGCGCCTTTCTTGCTACGCGAGAATCAACGACTTCGGCATGATAGAGACCCCTTACGCTGTAGTTAAGGACGGAAAAATTACGGGCGAAATAAAATTCCTGAACGCCTTGGAGGAAGAAAATTCGAGTATCTCCCATGCCGCCACGGTGATGGAGGAGGACAAGATTGTCTCCGACATGGTCGAGGTTCGCCTTGGTGGTAGACCCCAGCTCATCCCTAAGGGAGAGGTACAGTTTATGGATGTGGCTACAAATCAGGCTTTTTCCGTCGCCACCTCGATGATTCCCTTCCTCAACCACGACGACGCCAACCGCGCGCTCATGGGTTCGAACATGCAGAAACAGGCAACACCCTGCATCGTGCCCGAAGTGCCGCTTGTCGCCACAGGTATCGAGGAGGCGGCTATTCGCGACACCGGACGTATGGTCGTCTCGACCGTTGACGGCGCAGTCTCGTATGTCGACGGCAAGATGATTCAGGTCAAGGATAACAAGGGCAATACGCACAAGTTTCCTTTGGTCAATTTTTCAATGACGAACGGCTTCACGACCTTCCACCAGAGACCCTCGGTTGAAGTCGGACAAAAGGTTAAGAAGGGCAAGGTCCTCGCCGACACCTCATCTTCCGCCGGCGGACAGATGGCCGTGGGACAAAATGCTCTTGTCGCCTTCATGTCCTGGTCGGGTGCCAATTACGAAGACGCCATCATCATTTCCGAGCGCCTGGTCGAGAAGAGCAAATTTACTTCGATTCACGTCGAAGAATTCACGGTCAATGTCCGCGATACGAAACTCGGCCCGGAGATGACTACCTGTGACATCCCGAATGTCGGAGAGTCAAAGCTTAAAAATCTGGCCGAGGACGGCATTATCCGCGTCGGCGCCGAGGTGCGCCCCGGCGATATTCTTGTCGGCAAGATTACGCCGAAGGGCGAGTCGCAACTTACCCCAGAGGAGCGCCTGCTTCGCTCGCTTTTCGGCGAGAAAGCGCGCGATGTCAAAGATACTTCAAAGCGCATGGAAGGGGGTAAGCGCGGCCGCGTTATCTCGGTTCAAATCTTCAGCCGTGAGAAGGGGGACAAACTTGAGTCGGGCATTTTGAAACAAATTCATATTCAGGTGGCCCAGCTCCGCAATGTTTCCGTAGGCGACAAGCTCGCGGGACGCCACGGCAACAAAGGAGTCATTTCAAAAATTCTGCCGGTTGAGGAAATGCCTTACATGGCGGACGGCACGCCGATCGATATTATCCTGACACCTCTCGGCGTGCCTTCACGTATGAATCTCGGGCAAATTCTTGAAATGCATTTGGGTCTCGCCGCCCACACGCTCAACTATCAGGCCATCGTGCCGCCCTTCGCCGGCGCCTCGGAAGAAGAAATACAGGAGGAGCTCACCAAGGCCGGCTTTAAGAAAAACGGCAAGGTGAAACTCTTTGACGGTCGCACCGGAGAAGAGTTCGAACAAGATATTGCCGTCGGTTACATGTATGTCCTCAAACTTCACCACATGGTCGAGGACAAAATCCACATGCGCTCTATCGGACCGTATTCTCTCATCACCCAGCAGCCCTTGGGCGGCAAGGCGCAGAACGGCGGTCAGCGCTTCGGCGAGATGGAAGTCTGGGCGCTTTTGGGTCACGGCGTAAGCCACACCCTCCGCGAAATGCTCACGATTAAATCTGACGACATCATCGGCCGCTCGGCCGCCTTCGACGCCATAGTTAAGGGTGAAAAAATTCCCGATCCGCACCTGCCGGCTTCTTTCAACGTCCTTTTGAACAACTTGCGCGGCCTTTCCCTTGATGTCGATTTGAAGAAGCCCGCCCGACCGAATGATTTCGGTCGTTCGGGCGGGAAGCCAGATAACTCCCAAAACAATGCATAACTACAGAGGCAAATCGAATAGCGCCGAAGACTTTAACGCGATCCACATCAAGCTCGCTTCGCCCGAGCGCATCAAGGAGTGGTCGCACGGCGAGGTTACGAAGCCCGAGACCATAAACTACCGTACCCAAAGAAGCGAGAGAAACGGCCTCTTTGACGAAAAGATTTTCGGCCCCGACAAAGATTTCGAATGTTACTGCGGCAAATACCGAGGCATCAGGTATAAGGGAGTTGTCTGCGAGAAGTGCGGTGTCGAGATTACCCGCTCCATCGTTCGCCGCGAGCGCATGGGCCACATCGAACTGGCAACACCCGTCGCCCACATCTGGTTTCTGAAAAACATTCCGTCGCGAATATCGCTGGTGCTCGGCATCCCGGTCGCCGACTTGGAAAAAGTCATTTACTTCGCGGGCTATCTCATCACGAATGTCTCGGAGCAGGAAAAAGCTCGCGTGCTCAAGGATTTGGAGTCCGAGTTCAAAGCCAAGTCGAAAACTCTTCAGGACGCCAAAAGCAAGCTGGCTCTTAAAGAATTGGCTCTCGCGACCAAGAGAGATATCGAATCACTTGTCGCCGGCAAAGTTTTGAACGAAGTCGAATACCACAAGGCCAGCGTGAAGTATCCGACGGTTTTCGAAGCGCAAATCGGGGCCGAAGCCGTTTATAACATTCTGAAAAGTATAGATCTCCAGAAACTTCTCAAGGAAATAGAGGCCGAACTTGAAGAGGCGCCTTCTACCGAGATCTCAAGACTCAACAAGCGCTTGAGCACGGTGCGCTGGATGATAAACGCCGGCAACCGTCCCGAATGGATGTTTTTGAGCCGTATCCCCGTCATTCCGCCCGCCATTCGTCCCATGGTGCCGCTCGACGGTGGCCGCTACGCGACCTCAGATGTCAACGATCTTTACCGACGCGTTATCAACCGCAACAACCGCCTCAAAAAACTCAAAGAAATAAACGCCCCCGATGTCATCCTCCGCAACGAAAAAAGAATTCTTCAGGAAGCCGTTGACGCCCTTATCGACAATACCATCAGGCACTCAAGCGCTTCCGGCAACCAGTCCCAGCGCCGTCCGCTCAAGTCGCTCTCGGATAACCTTAAGGGCAAGCGCGGCCTTTTCAGACAAAACCTCTTGGGTAAGCGAGTGGATTACTCGGCGCGCTCCGTTATCGTCGTCGGTCCCGAGCTCAAACTTCATCAGTGCGGTCTGCCGAAACATATGGCGCTTGAACTCTTCAAACCATTTATCATCTCGGAGCTTCTGAAACGCGAGCTTGCTTACAACATTCCCGGCGCGCGCCGCCTGATCGAGGACGCCATTCCGGAAGTTTGGGCGATTCTTGAAGAAGTCATCCGCGGCAAATATGTTCTCCTGAACCGCGCCCCGACTCTCCACCGACTCGGCATCCAAGCTTTCCAGCCCATCCTTATCGAGGGTAACGCTATCCAGCTTCATCCTCTCGTCTGCACCGCCTTCAACGCCGACTTCGACGGCGACCAGATGGCCGTTCACGTTCCGCTCTCGGAAGAAGCCCAAGCCGAGGCGCGTCTCGTCATGGCAGCCGACAAAAATATTCTTAAACCCGGCAACGGCGAGCCGGTTGTCTCGCCTCGTCAGGACATCGTCTTGGGTACCTATTGGACGACGCGCATTGTCCCGGGAGCGAAGGGTGAAGGGAAGTATTATCCCAATCCGAACAGTGCCATTACCGCCTATGACTTCGGCGCGGTTGATTTGCGCGCCAAAGTCTGGGTTCTGCCGACCGACACCGAGCGCTACAGGCAATTTGAAGGCAAAAAATTCGAGACCACGGTTGGCAGACTCTTGTTTAATGTCGTTTTGCCGAAGGACTATCCGTTTATCAACCAGGAAATCGGCAGAAAGAGAATGTCGGAGCTTATCGATGACCTGCTTGCGCGCTACGGAGTGGACGAAGTGCCGCCGATTATCGATAGAATCAAAACTTTTGGCTTCCGCTACGCCACGCACTCGGGCATCACTTGGGGACTCGCCGACGTCAACATTCCGAAGGGTAAGTGGGAGATTATTGACAAGGGTCACGTCGCGGTCAGAGAAGTGGTAGAGCAGTACCGCGAGGGACTGCTCTCCGAGCAGGAGCGCATCGTGAGGTCGGTCGAAATCTGGCAGGGCATCAAGTCGGAAATCGAAAAACTGATTCCCAAGACGCTCGAGAGCACGAACCCAATCTACGATGTCATCATGTCCGAGGCGAGAGGCTCCTTCGGGAATCTTAACCAGATGGCGGGCATGAAGGGCTCCATCGTCAACGTCTCGGGAGAAACTCTGGAATTCCCGATTCTCTCTTGTTACAAAGAAGGTTTGACTCCGCTTGAATACTTCATAACCACTCACGGCTCGCGCAAGGGTCTCACCGACACCGCCCTCAATACGGCCAAGGCGGGCTACTTGACCCGACGCCTCTTCGACGTGGCTCAGGACGAAATCATCACCGAAGCGGATTGTGGCACCAAGGACGGTACGGCGATACACAAAAAGACCGCTTCGGGGATTGAAATGCCCCTTTCCAAAAATATCAAGGGCAGATTCCTCGCCGCCGATCTTGTGGAAGACGGTAAGATAATTTTCAAGAGGGGACACTTGATAACCAACACCGATGCGAAGGTCGTGGACAAGACGAAGGTCGAGTCGGCTCTTGTGCGCTCACCCCTCACCTGCAAGTCTACGCGCGGTCTTTGCGCCGCCTGCTACGGAGTGGATCTTGGCAACAACAAACCGGTTGAGCTCGGCGAAGCCGTCGGCACCATTGCCGCCCAAGCCATCGGCGAGCCTGGTACGCAGCTTACGATGCGCACTTTCCACGCGGGCGGCATTGCTTCGGCTGGCGGCGACATTGTCGCGGGACTACCGCGTGTTGAAGAAATCTTTGAGAAGAGAAAACCCAAGAATCCCGCGGTTATTAGTCATATTGATGGTGTCGTAAGCGAGATCAAGACCATGGGGCACGACCGTCTGATTGTCGTAACACCCGAGATGGGCGAGACTAAGGGCAAAAAGCTCGACAATGAATACACCGTTCAAGCCTCGCGAACCCTGTTTGTTAAAGTGGGGCAGTTGGTCAAAAAGGGCGACCTCATGACCGACGGCTCCGCCGACCTTGATGAGCTCTTCCGCTACGCCGGCAGGGAGAAAACTGAGAACTACATTATCCATGAAGTCTCCAAGCTCTATGAGCTTCAGGGCGCCGCCGTCTCGCACAAGCACATCGAGCTTATCATCCGCCAGATGTTCGGACGCCGACGCGTTAAAGACTCCGGCGACACCCGCTTCACACGCGGCGACATCGTCGAAGCATCGCGACTCGCTATCACGAATCGCGAGATGAAAGAAAATGATCTCAAAGAAGCCGTAGCTGATTCGGTTATCATGGGTATTACGGAGGTTTCGCTCTCGAGAGCGAGCTTCCTTTCCGCGGCTTCGTTTCAGCACACGCCCCGCGTTCTTATCCAGGCGGCCGTTCGTGGCGCCGAAGACAATCTGATAGGCCTCAAGGAAAACGTCATCATCGGCCGCCTCATTCCAGCCGGTACCGGTTTCAAAAACGGTTACAAAGAAAAATTGATATGGGAGGCGACGTCGACACAATCAAAGAAAGAATAGATATAGCCGAGCTCATCTCCGGCTACCTCAAGCTCCAGAAAGCTGGCCGGAGCTTTAAAGCAAATTGTCCGTTCCATAAGGAGAAGACGCCGTCGTTTTTTGTCTCCCCCGAACGCCAGAGCTTCTACTGCTTCGGTTGCGGCGCCAAGGGTGACATCTTCACCTTCGTGGAACAGATGGACGGGCTCGATTTCAAGGGTGCCCTGAAGGTTCTCGCGGAACGAGCCGGTGTGGAGGTCGAATACCGCGCTTCGGATAAATCAAAGGCCGAGAAGGATAAAATCTTCAATGCTCTTGAAGAAGCAACCAAGTTCTTTGAAAAAAATCTCTCCGACGCAAAGCTCGCTCTGGACTACCTTGTCTCCAGAGGGCTCTCGCAAGAAACACTCGGAAGCTGGCGCCTCGGATATGCTCCGAATGAATGGCGCTCACTCTATAACTACCTGCAGAGTCTCGGCTACGACAAGGACACACTTATAAAAGCGGGTCTTGCGAAGGTCAATGAAGAAAATGCTTCTCAGGGTCCTTACGATGTTTTCAGGCACAGGGTTACCTTTCCGCTCTTTGACGTGAACGGCAGGGTTATCGCGTTTTCCGGCAGAGCCCTCGACAAGGAGAACGCGCCGAAGTACTTAAACAGTCCGACCACGCCTGTTTTCTCGAAAACCGAATCGCTCTACGGTCTCGACCGTGCCAAGGGCAGTATCAGGAAAAAAGACTATTCCATCCTCGTTGAAGGGCAGCTAGACCTTCTCCTCTCTCACCAAGCGGGAGTGGATAACGCTGTTGCCGCCTCTGGTACCGCTTTTACCCGCGAGCACCTTGAGCGTCTCAAGAGACTCTCAAACCGTATCATTCTTGCTTTCGACGGCGACCTGGCGGGTGAGAAGGCGGCGGAGAGAGCCTCGGAGCAGGCACTCTCAATGGGGCTTGAGGTCAAGGTGGCGGATTTGCCGGAAGGTTCGGACCCCGCCGATACAATTCTTAAAGACCAAAAAGTCTGGAAAGAGGCGCTGAAGAATTCTTTACCGGCGGTGGAATTTTTCTTCGGCAAGTTGGAAAAGAGGGAGAAAGATTCGAGGAAGCTCGGCAAGCTCATTGAGAAGAAAATTTTGCCGATGATTAAGCTTGTCGGGAGCGCTATGGAGCAGTCGCACTTTGTCTCGATGCTTGCCAAGCGGACCGGGATGAAAGAGGAAATAATCTGGGCCGACCTTAAAAAAGCTCGGGCACCGGAACCCCCCGCTCTCCGTGAAGAATCAGTGCCGATTCCGGAGAAAGAGAAGAGCGCCAAACACGTTCCAAGAAGGGGACAAATTGAAGAGCGCTTGACGGAAGTGCGAGAGTGGCTCAAAGAGCTCCCCGAGAGAAATCCGGAAGTGGAGACACTTCGCAAGGAAGAATTTGAACTTGAGAACAATCTTAAGGAGCTCGATTTGAGAGACGAGCTCGCGCGGCTCTCTCTCGAGCTTTCGCGGGCCGAAGCCGCGAGAGACGAAGAGCTGGCGAAAGGTTTCGCATCAGACATTCAGAGGGTCCACGCCGAAATGTACCTCCTCGAGGAGAAGAAAAAAGTGTTGTAAGATATAAATACTTTGTGAAAAAACCCACCCGAAAAACTAAATATAAGACCAAAAAAGTCGCCAAAAAGCGATTGAAAAAAGCTATCAAGCACGGTCACAAGGGGGCAAAAAAAGTCTCTAAAGTACAACTTTCGAAGGCAGAATCAAAAAAACCGATAAAGCAGAGAATCAGCGAGGCCTTAAAAATCGAGCATCTTGTCACTCGCGGCAAAGAACGCGGTTTCGTCACTTATGACGAGATTCTCAAAGAATTCCCGAACATCGAAACGGACATCGCCCTGCTCGACGAGCTCTACGAGAAATTCTCCACCCTCGGCATTGATGTTCTGGAGGGCGGGGGACTCTTAGAGATGCCGGAAGAAAAAACAGGGAAGCAATACGTCTATTCGCGCGGCGACTCTTCTTACGACTCTATCCAGATGTATTTGCGCGAAATCGGCCAATACCCGCTTATCGCAGGTTCGATGGAAAAAGAGTTGGCAAAAAGAATTGAAGCCGGCGACATGGACGCCAAAAATCTTCTGATGAAGGCAAACCTCCGCCTCGTGGTCTCTATCGCCAAAAAGTATGCTAACCGCAGTCCCGATCTAACGCTTCTCGACCTCATCCAGGAAGGCAATTTGGGGCTTCATAAGGCGGTGGAAAAGTTCGATTGGACCAAGGGCTTCAAGTTCTCGACCTACGCCACTTGGTGGATTAGGCAAGCCATTACCCGTGCCCTTGCCGACCAATCCCGCACCATTCGCGTGCCCGTGCACATGGTTGAGACTATTGCCAAGTACAAGCAAGTGGTGAGACGCCTGACGCAGGACCTGGGCCGCGAACCGCTTCAGGAAGAAATCGCCCTTGAGATGAATATGGATGTGGAAAAAATTTACCATATTGAAAAAATCGACCAGTCGACGGTCTCGCTTGAGAGCCCGGTAGGCGACGACGGCGACGACGGCAAATCGAAATTGGGCGACTTCCTCGCCGACGACAAGGTGCTCTCGCCCGACCAAGATTCCTCCCGCCGAATTGTCTCCGATCAGGTAAAAGAAATTCTCGGAGACTTGCCTCCAAAAGAGAGAAAGATTCTTGAAATGCGTCACGGTCTCACCGATGGCTACACGCATACGCTCGAAGAAGTGGGGAAAGTTTTCGGCGTTACCCGCGAACGTATCAGGCAGATTGAGGCCAAGGCGCACGAAAAAATCCGCCAACACGAAAAGATAAACAGACTCCGCGGCTATTAGTTAAAATGACCATCTCCAAGTCAGAATTTCTCCTCTTTCTCAAACACCCCGCTTGGCTCTGGCTTAAAAAATACGACAAGAACAAACTGCCCCTGCCTGACGAAGATTTGCAAGCCCTGTTCGATGAGGGCACCTTGTTTGAAAGCTATGCCGAGAAACTTTTCCCAAAGGCCGTACGCCTCGGCTACAAAAAGGAGGGTAACGAATTCAGCGGCACCAAGTATTACGCCCTGCCGGAACTAACTCTTAAAGAGATCGAAAAGGGGACTAAAGTGATTCTTCAGGGCCGGATAGAAGTCAATAATATCACGGCAATTTTCGACGTTTTGGAGAACGCTGGGAAAAATACTTTTGACCTCTCGGAAATTAAATCTTCGACGAGCGTTAAGCCCGAGCACCTCGTGGACCTCGCGTTCCAAACTATAGTTTTGGAAGATTCCGGCTTCAAAGTAAGGAACCTAGCCGTCCTCCATGTCAATAATAAATATGTCCGCAAGGGTGAAATTGACCCCAAAGCTATTACGGTAAAAACCGATGTCACGGTGAAAGTCCGCGAGGCGATAGCGGAGACGAGAGAAAACATCAAGCGCGCCTTTAAGGTCCTCGAATTGAAAACTATGCCCGACATTTCTCCGCGCCATCTTAGCCAGGGCGGGGAAACTTTTGAGGAATGGCTCAAAATTATCCAGCTTATAAGGGGCAAGTTTCCAGACTATAGTATTTATAAGCTCGCCACTCCCGATTCAAAAACTATCGCTTGGCTCGAGGACAACGGGATTGAACTTTTAAACGACATCCCGCTCGACGGACCGCTCACCGAAAAGCAGTTGCGCCAGGTCGAGGCGATGAAATCAGGGGAGCAACATATCAATACCGAGGAAGTAAGGGTCTTTCTCGGCGATCTCAAGTATCCGCTTTATTTCTTGGACTACGAAACTATGGCGGGGGTCATTCCCGCCTTTGACGGCTACCGCCCGTACCAGCAGATTCCTTTTCAATATTCACTCCACATTCTCGAGGAACCAAACGAAGAACCGACACTTAAAGAATATCTCCACACCGAAAATACCGACCCTGTTCCGCATCTCCTGAAGCGTCTTCAAGAAGATTTTTCCGGCTCGGGCTCTGTCATTTCCTGGTACATGCCGTTCGAAAAAGGACGCAACAAAGAGATGGGCGAGAGGTGTCCTGAGTACAAAAAGTTTCTGGACAATCTTAACGACAGGATGGTTGATCTTATGGTGCCCTTCTCCAAGGGCTGGTTTGTGGATAAAGATTTCTTCGGCAGAGCATCCATCAAGTCGGTCTTGCCGGCGCTTCTGCCAAGTTTTAGCTATAAGAATTTGAATATATCAGGTGGCGGACAAGCCCAGAGGGTTTGGATGGAGACTGTTCTTAAGGGTAAGAACGCCAAAGATAAGGAAAAAATAATGGCGGATCTTCGTGAGTATTGCAACCTCGACACCTACGCTATGTACGCGATTTTCAGATACCTGAAAGAGAAAGTTTCTTAAATTACTTAAGGAGAGAATCGATCTTGGCCTTGACCGTGGCCAGAGGTTCGGCGCCATTTACCACAACTTGTCTGCCGTCCTTTGCTAGTATTATCGAGTAGGGAGTACCGCGCGCGCCAGCTTTCACAGCGGCTTCAACGCTTTGAGTCACGAACTGTGTATATCTACCACTCGAGAGGCATTCGTTGAATGTGGTCTGGTTTAGGCCTACTGCGGCTGCGATCTTGGGTAATTCCGCCGGATCGAGACCGTCGTTCGAAGGCGTGATTTCAAAAAGTCTGTCAATATATCTCCAGAAGACCTGGTTACCGCCGAGCTCCGCGGCGCATTCCGTCGCCTCGGCTTCCTTAGCCGCCTTGGGGTGAAGTTGAGCAATCGGGAAGTGTCGATAAACCCAAGCCACTTTCCCCTGATACCCGTCGACAACCTGACGCATCGTCGTCTGGAAAACTTTGCAGAACGGGCACTCGGTATCGGAATATTCGATAACGATTACCTCTGCGTTTATATTACCGAGGATGTGGTCCTTGGCGGTTACGGGAGCGACCTCGGCTTTCGCCGCCGCGGGTTTCTCTGAGGTCTCGGTTATCGAGCGAAGGGTCGAATCACTGCTGCCAAAGTAGACCGCCAAGGCGATTAAGGCACCAGCGACAACAATCGCGAACGGCACCACATTTTTATTCATCGGATTCTCGTTCGGATATTGGTTCGGATCCATTGATTTTTTGTTAAATGTTTATGCGGATAATTATACTAGAGTTAAAATGGGAGGGAAAAGGTGAGTTTATGCCCGTTCGATTTCTCCCACTCTGAGACGTCGAGTTTGATTTCGTTCAGAGCTCCACCTTCTTTGAAAATGAGCTTACTATTTTTCAGAGCATACTCGTAGATTTCTCGAGTTATTTTTACGTCGTCTATGCAGTAGGCGCGCACGCGTTCAATATCTCCGGCGCGCCACCAGTTTATGGCGTCAGCGCCCCCGCCGGACTTATTCTTGCCAAGCGTTCCTTCGGCGAGCTGGTCAAGGCGCATCCTGCGTCCGTAGGAGTTTTTTATCTCCTTGAGGATATCGAGGCTTTTTATCTTGGAAAGGTCGCCGGAGTAGTACTTGTTCAAGACGGGGATGTCGAAGTGGTCGGAGTTAAAGCCGACAAGCATATCGGCTCGTTCCAAGAAAGGCCAGAGTCGCGCGAGCTCGTTTTCGAGAAACGAGTGGTAGGAGTCTGTTTCGGAGTCGTAAATGGCCACGAGGGCGAGATCCAAAAGGGCCGGATCGTTACCGCCGACATCCGAGAAAAAGTTTTTCGTCTCTATGTCAAAAACTATTTTGCGCATAAGGCTAGCCCATGCGTCTCAAGAAAGTCGCGCAGAGTAATATCGCCCATGCCGAAACCGGCGGCCGGCACGGGGGCGACATCGAAGAGCTCGAGCAGGTTATCGTACCTGCCGCCTCCGGCGACGGCTCTAGAATTTTCTTTATTGGTATCAAAGATTTCGAAAACCGTTCCCGTATAATACGTTTGGCCTCGCGAAAGCGTCGGGTCATGGACAAAATTCGGCCCGATATCGAGGAATTTTTCAATGTCGGCATTATTTACCCTTACTTCAAAATCGGAATCCTTAGCGCCGAACTCTTTGAGTACCGCACAGGCAAGTTTAATCACTTCTTTGTCTCCCTCAAAGCCCTCGACGTCCAAGAGGTCGCAATTCAGTTGCCAGTGCTCTCGCTTTCTGCCGCGCTGGGGGCGCTCGTATCTAAAAAGGTTCGGTATTGAGTACCATCTTAGAGGAAATTTGAGGTTACGGCGGCGCGCGGCGACCATTCGGGCCAAGGTTGGGGTCATCTCTGGGCGAAGCGTTACCGAGCGGTCGCCGCGGTCCGTGAAGGTAAAGGTCTGTTCATTAATGATTTCAGCCCCCGATTTTTCCGTATAGAGCTCGGTCGGCTCTAAGATTGAGGCGCCATACTCCGCGTAGCCGAATTTCTCGGCGACCTTGCGCCAAGTGTCGAAGATATAATTTTGAACCTTCATATCCTCGGGGTAAAAGTCTCTCACTCCCTTGTAGGATGAAGTATCGAGTCCGCTCATGGCGCTATTATACCGCTTTCCGCATCGCTTTGGTACGGGCTTCTTTGGTTAAGTAAATTTTTCTCAAGCGTACGGCTTCAGGCGTGATTTCTATATATTCGTCATCGTTCATGATCTCCATAGCACGCTCAATATCGAGCTTATAAGCGGGAGTAAGAAATATTCCTTCATCGGAACCGGAGGCGCGCATGTTGGTCAACTGTTTTCCTTTGGTCGGATTTACATAGAGGTCTTCTCCTTTGGAAGTGTTGCCGATAACCTGGCCTTCGTAAACCTCGTTGCTCGGCCCGATGTAGAGCACCCCTCTGTCCTGGAGGTTGTCCAGGGCAAAGGCGAGAGCCTTACCGTTCTCCATGGAGATCATGGCGCCGCTTTTTTCATGTTTCATCTCGCCGGCATAGGGCTTGAAGCCCGTGAACCTTGAGGAGAGAATGCCGAGTCCCTTAGTATCGACGACAAACTGGTTTCGGTAGCCGAGGAGACCCCTGGTCGGAATTTCGAAAATAATTCGGTTCTGGTTTTCGTGGGCTTTCATATCAAGCATGATGCCTCGGCGCTCCGAGAGCCGAGAGATGATGGCACTTGCCATGTCACTCGGCACATCGATCACCACTTCTTCATACGGCTCCAGTCTCTTTTCGTTTTCCGTTTTCTCAAGAACTTTGGGTTGTGAGACCTGGAGTTCGAAGCCTTCTCGGCGCATGTTCTCGAGAAGAATCGCGATGTGGAGCTCGCCGCGGCCGGAGACTCTCATAACCTCTCCCGCCTCGAAATTTACCCGAAGCCCCACGTTGACTTCGAGCTCGCGCTCGAGGCGCTCGCGAATCTGCCTGCCTGTTACAAATTTGCCCGAGCGCCCGGCGAAGGGGGAGTCGTTCACGAGAAAGTTTAGCGAAATCGTCGGCTCGTCGACGAGGATGGCCGGCATGGCGAGGGTGTCCGCGCTTCCCGTAATCGTGTCACCGATATAAATATCGGACAGGCCGGCGATCATAGCAATATCGCCCGTAACAGCTTCCCCGACCTCTTTTCTTGTCAGTCCCTCGAAGGTATAAAGTTTCGTAATTTTGCTCTCGAGAGTTTTTCCGTCAGGTTTTTTTACGAAAACTTTCTGCCCGACTTTTACCAGACCGTCGTAAATTCGCGCGATAGCCAGACGACCGAGGAAATTGTCGTAAGCGAGGTTAAAGGGCTGGGCCGAAAGACTTTCCGGATTTTGTTCCACCCCGTCTTTAGAAGCGGGTGGCACGTGCTCGAGGACGGTTTCCAAAAGGGGAGTCAAATCCTTCGACTCGTCAGCCAGTTTTTTCTTAGCAAGGCCCTGCCGGCCGATAGCGTAAACGGTCGGGAAGTCAACTTGTTCATTATTGGCGCCAAGTTCTATAAAAAGCTCGAGAACCTCCTCATGCACAGCTTCGGGTCTGGCGGCAGGCTTATCTATCTTATTTATTACCACGATGGGCTTGAGTCCAAGCTCCAAGGATTTTTTCAGAACGAAACGTGTCTGAGGCATCGGGCCTTCTTGGGCATCGACGACGAGGAGTACCGTGTCTATAGAGCGTAAGACGCGCTCAACCTCGGAGCCGAAGTCGGAGTGCCCGGGCGTGTCCACAATATTAATTTTGGTATTTTTGAAAAAGACCGAGGTATTTTTGGAATAAATGGTAATACCGCGCTCGAGCTCGAGTGCGTTTGAGTCCATGGAAACGTTTTCGTCCGCAACGCCGGTCTGTCTCATCAAGGCGTCCGTCAAAGTAGTTTTGCCGTGGTCGACGTGAGCGATAATAGCGATATTTCTTATCTCCATAATTAAACCCCGCCGACGGGGCGGGAAGGGGATATTAAAACACAAAACTTAACCAAAAACCAGAGAGAAGTTATTACCTTTCCCGCAGTTCGCCGTTTCTGTATATGAACTGCTTTGTGACAGGGATAGTCGGTTCCGACGCCATGGGCTCATCAGGCTTTCTATCAAGATATTCGGCCGTAATGATTTCTCCGCTTATCGCGATGGATTCTGGCGAGATTCTATCGCCGAGAAATATCGCATTAGAACCGCGATAGGTTACAGGACCAGAGACAAAGGCCGCCAGATAGACGAAGGTGCCCGAACCGGCACCGTATCTTACAAGGAAGAGTACCGTGTCTTCTTTACCGTCGGCATTTATGTCGCCGTAAGCCCGGTTTTCCAAAATAGAAGTCTCTTCCACAAAAGAACTCCCGGGCGCGACGCTCGTTTCATTTTTCCCGTCTGTCAATTTTATCGCCTCACCGTCTATCGTAAACGTAGCATTGGAAGGATCTTGCCTGGGGACACCCCCCTCGTCGACGACCGGTTCCCCGACACTTACATTGGAATCTTTATCGCGCAAAAACAGGTAACCGATAAGACCGAGAACGAGCAGGACAATCAGAGTGAATGTTACTTTTTTCTTCATTTATCCAATTCTAACACAAGCGCTGCCGAGAGCTTTTCACTTATGTCAAGCGGGATATCTTGAAAAGTAAGTGAATATCCTGTGGGCAAGAAGGGTATAACTATGTGCTAAAATAAAAGAGTTAGTAATAATTAGGAAAAATGAATACATTTACGCTCAAAAAAGATGTTTCTTTGTTGCTTGTTATCAGCCTGGCTCTAGCCATTCTCTTCTCGGCAAGACTAGCTTTTGCCGAAAACAGCCCTAGCGATACGGAACCCGTCAAGGTTAAAACGGAGTATGAAGTTAAGTATAAGTCGGAAAATCGCAGCTCCTCCGAAGTTTCTAAAGTCGGGTTTTCTATAAACCCCTCGGGCGCGGTTCAGTTCGGCGGGGCAAAATTTGTCTCGCTTTCCGGTGCCAACGTTGCGGTGACTATCTACGGCCTGCCGCTTACTCTTGTTACCAGTTCGAGCACCCAGCTTGTAGGTGTCTCGAGTCTCGCCGACATGAAGGCGGGGGACGTTCTTTCCGGTAAAGGCCAGATCAACGAGTCGGCCGGCACGATTACGGCGCTCCACATCAGAGACGAGTCCCAGACTTCTTCTCGAATTGCTGATCTTGAGAGGCAGATTCAAGTCCTTCTCGAACAACTCAAGCGACTTCAGGCTGAAGTCAAGAACGTGAGATAGTAAGAGGCGTTCTTCAAGTTTTCAAGGTGAAAAGCCGCCCAGCTCCTCGTGCTGACGGCTTTTCTTTTATTCAGGACAATTGAGCCCGGAAACCTTGTTATTCTCGCTATTTGTAGTATAGTTCTCATCTGTAAAAGCGACCCCACATGCACAGCGCCAACAAAGTAGAAAAGGAGCTTTCGAGGGGTACAAATCTCTCGATTATCAGCCTTCTTGATTGCCTTATAGAAAGAGCGCACGAAGTTCGCGCCTCGGATATCCACATTGATCCTCTGGCGGACAAGGTTCGCGTCAGATTTCGCGTCGACGGAGTTCTTCAGGACGTCTACACTTTTCCGAAGGCTATTCACCCCGAAGTAATTTCACGCATAAAAATTCTCTCGCGCCTACGCACCGACGAACATAACGCGACCCAGGATGGCCGCCTCAGGCAGGGGCTGCCAGGCGACAATCACGTAGACATCCGCGTTTCAATCGTGCCGACTTATCATGGTGAGAATGCGGTGCTTCGTCTCCTTGCCGACAAATCGGAAAATTTTGATCTAAAAAGTCTCGGCTTCTCCGAGGCAGACAGGAAAAAGATTCTTGCCGCTATGAGAAAGCCTAACGGCATGATTCTCTCAACCGGCCCAACGGGCTCAGGCAAGACTACGACTCTCTATACCATTGTTAAAATGCTCAATTCGCCTGAGGTCTCCATTATTACCATTGAAGACCCGATAGAATACGCCGTGCCCGATGTGGAGCAGATTCAAGTTAATCCGAGAACGGGCCTCACTTTCGCCAACGGTCTCCGCTCCATTCTTCGCCAAGATCCGAACATAATTATGGTGGGGGAAATCCGCGATTCCGAGACGGCCAACATTGCCGTCAACACGGCGCTCACGGGGCACCTTCTTCTCTCCACCCTTCACACCAATGATGCCGCCACCACTCTGCCGAGGCTCCTTGATATGGGTATAGAGTCATATCTCGTTGCCTCGACCGTGAATATTATTATCGGCCAAAGACTGGTGAGAAAAATTTGTGAACACTGCAAAGAAGAAGTCGCTATAACTCTGGCGATGAGGGAAGGACTCAAAAACGCCGAACTTCTGAATCTTCTCGAGGCCGGAAGTGTTCTTTACCGCGGTCGGGGTTGCAAGAAGTGCAACGAGAGCGGTTACACCGGAAGGATTTGTATAAACGAAGTTCTTGTCGCCGATGACGAAATCAGAGAAGCTATCCTGCGCAAAGCTTCCGCTTCCGAACTTAAAAAAATTGCCGTCAAGAACGGCATGACCACAATGCTTGAAGACGGTCTCCAGCACGCCCAGAAAGGAGAGACGACGCTCGAAGAAGTGCTCCGCGTAATCCACGAGTAAGATGCCTCCCGCACAGCCAGAGAAAAGGGCCCGGCTTTTTGAGAATTTTTTTAGAAATTTTAGATTCGGCAAACTTTCTATCGCCGAACAGGCTTTCTTCGCCAAACGTCTCTCGTTTCTAATCAATGCCGGCGTCTCCTTGGTGGAAGCGCTCAATATGATTAAAGAGCAAACGGTTTCAAGAAGTTACCGAAGGGTTCTTGAACAAATTATTGCCGACGTCACAAGCGGCCGCTCGCTCTCCGACAGCTTAAAAAGATTCAAGAACGCTTTCGGCGACTTCGCCATAAGCATTATCTCGGTTGGTGAAGAGACGGGTGCCTTAAGCGACAACCTCTCCTACCTTGCCGAGGAACTCAAGAAACGTCAGCTCTTGAGAAGAAAGGTTGTCGGGGCCATGGTTTATCCCATATTTATCACTTTTGCCACCATCGGCATCACGAGCCTCTTAATTGTTTTTATCTTTCCGAAGATAATGCCGATTTTCCTCTCTCTTAGTGTCGAGCTCCCGATAACGACGAAAATTCTTATCGCTCTAAGTAACTTCCTGGGCGCCTACGGACTCTGGCTCCTTCTCGGCCTTATTGTGCTGGCCATAATCTTTCGCCTCGTTATCAAAAAAAACAGACATTTTCACTTTTTTTTCGACAGGCTTTCCATGAGGACTCCGCTTATCGGCCCCATGATTCAGAACTACAATCTCGCCAATATCAGCCGCACCCTCTCGCTCCTCTTAAACGGCGGCATGACGCTCTCCGAGGCCCTACCGATTACTTCAAGGTCTACGACCAATCTTGTCTATCGCCGAGAACTTGAGAAATTAGCCGAGGTGGCAAACAGGGGTGAAAAAATCTCGTCTCATATGAAAAATTACAGAAAGCTTTTCCCCGATGTCCTCTCGCAGATTATCTCGGTTGGCGAGAGAAGCGGCAACCTTTCCGAAACTCTCAACTACCTCTCCGACATGTACGAGAGCGAGGTGGAGGATTCGACCAAAAATCTCTCGAACATGATTGAGCCGGTGCTTATGGTCGTGATGGGTCTTATGGTCGGCTTTGTCGCGGTCTCCATCATCACGCCGATTTATAGCATCACCCAAGGGCTTCAGAGATAATCACCATCCTAATGTCGCGCGTTAAAAAAAACCGGAGACAGGACCGAGGTATGACTCTAATCGAGGTTCTTGTTGTTCTCGGTCTTGTAGCGATTGTCGGCGGATTTTCCATGGTCATGGGGGTCGATAGTTTCAAAAAACAGATTTTCCGCTCGGACAGGGATCTTTTAATAAGCGCTCTTCAGAGGGCACGGGCGCTGGCCATATCTAACACTTGTTTCGGCCCAACCTGCACTACGGGCTTGCCGCACGGCGTCAGAATCGAGCCAGAGCAATTCATTATTTTCCAAGGTAATTCTTTCGATCCCGCCGACGAATACAACGAAGTAGTTGAGATAACGGGTGGCGCGATTTTCACGGGACCCTCTGAAGTTATTTTTCAACCGCTCTCGGGTACCGTCCTCTTGCCCGGCGACATCGTAATTGCCGCCTTGGGCTCCGTTTCAACCACGACCGTTGGCGTCGAGGGGCAGATTTTCTGGACCAAATAATATGCGCAGCGGCTTTACAACACTTGAGGTGATTATCGCGATGGCCATCATGGTTATTGTTCTCTCGGCCGTGGTCCTTGTCTCTTTCGGAAACCAAATTTCTTTGGCGGGGAGTGAGGCTACCGCCGAGGCGCTCAAGAGGGCGCAGGCTCTGGTAGAAAGACAGCAGGCCCTTGCCCGCAAGGATTTCAGTCTTGTAAACGCCACGACTTCCACCGACGGTTTTTATACCGATGCCGTTTCGGTTAATCTTCGCCCCGACTTCTCGACAAAAGAGGTTACAGTTGATGTGACCTGGACCAACGAGCGAGGACTTGAACAGGGTGTCGAGCTTAAAACTCTTGTTACCGACTTCGGGAGCTCGGCTGGCGGCTCGACCTGCAACTCTTCTCTCTCGGGTGATTGGACAGTGCCCGAAATAGAGACCTACGCTCTGAATTCAAGCGACCTTTTGTCTTCAAGCGAGACAGGTACATATCCTGTCACCGACCTTGACGCGCATAGGGGCAAACTCTACGTTACCGCTGGTCCGACAGTGGGGAATACCGACAAAACATTTTTTGTCTTTGACATAACAAATCAGTCGGTTCGACCCGTTTACGTGGCGGGCACCGATAACGCCGGCAGTACAAGAAGCGGATTGAATGCCGTGAAAGTTGCCGGTAGCTATGCCTATGTTGCCAATGCGCATGACGCCAATTTTAATAGCTGTTCCGTCGGACCAAGCTGTTCCCAGCTTCAAATTATCGACGTGAGCTCTCCTACGAGCGGTTGGAATCCGGCAATTGTCAGTTTGAAACTTGCAACCTCAACCGAAGGGAGAGTTAATGCTTTCGGCGGCTCCGGCAACGCCGTCGGCAAAAGTATTTTTTATAAAGACGGCTACGTCTACCTCGGACTCTCAAGAACCTCGAGCGGCCCGGAGTTCCATGTGATAGATGTTCATACACCGCTCTCGCCCTTCTGGGTCGGCTCTTGGCCCGCTTCCGGCGTGAGCTCGCTCCAGCCCGTCAACGCTCTCTTTGTCCGTGGCGGCTACGCCTATCTCGCGCATCCAACCGACAGCTCAAACTCTCCGCAAGAACAATTGACCATTCTCAACGTGGTTGATCCAAGAAGTCCCGCAAGAGTGAGCGGCTTCCACGCCGGAGACAATTCCGGCAACGGCAAAAGTTTAGCCCTCGTCGGCGACCTCCTGTATCTCGGCAGAACGGAAACCGTTTTTTCTTCAAATCATGAATTTCACGTCTTAAATATTTCTGACCCGACCGGACCCCTTGGCGCCGCGCTGGGAAGCTACGGCACCGACGAGAGCATAAACGATGTTCTGGTGCGTGACTACCTTTCCTTTCTTCTGACGAACGACAGTTTGGAAATTTTGCGCACCGATAATCTCTCCAGCGTCACGCAATACTCATCCGTTTCCCTACCGGGCGCGAGTGTCGGGCGGACCCTTGATTGCGAGGGGAATTATCTCTACGTCGGCTCGACAGACGCCTCGGGCAACGGTTACATTACGGTTATCACCGGCTCATGACAAAAAGAGGTTTTACATTGATAGAAACTTTGATTTACCTCGCCCTTTTCGCCGTTATTATGTCTGGCATTCTTACCGCCGTCTACAGCATAAGCCAAACTTCGAGCCGCAATCAGGCGAAGGCGATGATGCTCGAGGAGGGAACATTCCTTGTGGGGAAAATTGACTGGATTCTCTCGAACACTCGCGACATCATGGGGGCTACGGGCGCTTCGAGCACGCTTTCTGTCATAAGCTTTGACGGCAATGTCTTTGTTATAGACCTGCTTCTCGGCGAGATGCGCCTGGCTCGTGACTTCAACCCTCCGCAAGCCCTCAACAACACCAATGTCTCCGTGGAGAATCTGACTTTCGTCCATACCGAGGCCACGGGAGACGGCATTAATCCCGAGAGTCTCGAGGCAAGTTTTACCTTGAGTACAAGAACGCGTGACGGCTTGCCTTTTTCTCAAAACTTTTCCACCATCAAATATTTAAGGAAATGATTACTCATAAACACAGCCGAGGTTTCGTGGCACTTATGTCCGTTTTGGTTATCTCGGCAGTTATTTTGATGATTACCGTAACGGCCGGCGCCTCGAGTTTCCACGCCCGCTCCAACGCGCTCCAGAATGAGTTCAAACGCCAGGCCCTGTCGCTTGCCGAGGCCTGTGTCAACGTCGCCCTGCTTTATCTTCGTGATAATTATCACTACAACCCGACGAACCAGAGAGTTGATATCGGCTCCGATGCCTGCTACATAGAAAGCGTTTCGGCGCCCGACGCCAATCTCAATAGAATCATCAGAACTTGGGCGGAAGTTAACGGCTCCTTCTCGAGCGTACTGACGAGCGCGGTGATTCAGGACCCGACCTTGCCGCCCCTGCCGCCGCCGCCCGCCTGCTCAATCTCCATTACGCCAAGCGTTACGAACGCCGGCCAGTCGGTCTGGCTCTCTTGGGCCACTTCCACAAACGCCCAGTCATTCGCCATCACCAACACGAGCGACGGCTCCACAATCGCACCCTCGCCAAATACGAGTGGGCAACAACTTATCTCACCGACTGTTAGCACGACCTATAACGGCGAGGTTGAAGGACTTGGCGGCACGAGTGTCTGCTCCGCTTCCGTGACGGTCCAGCCGCCGCCCGACTGCGCCGATGTCGTCATGATGCTCGACAGGACGGGGAGTATGTCGGCAACCGATCTTACCAATGAGAGAGTCGCCGCTAAGGGCATTCTTAATCTCTATGATTTACTCGCCAATCCGCCCCAGGTGGGTGTCGGACGCTTCGGCGACGAGGTGGATGGCGGCACGGCGGAAGCAGAAATTGTTTTCTCAGCCACAACTTCACCCAATATTATTCCTTCGAGCGTTGCTAACGACGGTCCATGGCCAGCAAACACAGGTTCAAAAGTTACTGCTGTGGCAACAAATAATGGCGATATGAGTTTTATCTCCGGCACGACGCAAAATAGTGCCATAACCTTCTCCTTCCCGGACGCGAATCTACCGGTCGGCTCAACCATTCAATCGGTGGCGGTGCGAGTTGTTGCTAAAGAAACTGATGGCCAAGCTTCTCTTCGTATTAGAGCCGAGAACGGTATTGGCAATTTTCAGGATGATCCAATAACCAGAAACTTAACCCCTAATTACATTACATACACGAGAACCATGGTCATCAATCCTTTCACTGGTCTACCCTGGACTCTCGACGAGGTAAACAATTGGACAACCAGATTCGGTGTTATAAAAACAAATTCCGGCGGGACCGCGAGAATAACCCATATCTATTTGACGGTCTCATACACTTCTCCCGCGGGCTGGCTCACGAGCGACTACGGTGATGATGATATCGCCAATGACGGCGATCTATATAGGGCGATTGACTTAGCCACAACTCAGACAGGCGCGTATCGCTACACCCATCTGGCCGACGCGATAAGTGTCGGCGCGGCCGAACTCAATGGCCCACGCCACATCCCCGGCAAGGGCAAGGTTCTTCTTTTGGTCTCTGACGGCACTCCGAGTGAGCCGCCAAACAACGGCAGTCCGAATAGCGGAGCAAGAGAAGCGGCGCTAGATGCCGCCGACACGGCTAAATTGAGCGGGGTAGAAATCTTTACGATTTTTTACGGCACAAACCCCAACGGCTTCGATGGTCATGAGCTTCTCGCTGCTCTGGCGACTGGGACGAGCACCGCGCCCCTGCCTTCGCCGCACCTTGGGCACCAACCGGGTTCTGTCGACAACTATCCAGATAGTCCCAGCGGGTATGACAACGAAAATAACGACAGCGATCACTTCTTCATCTCGCCAAGCGCCTCTATTATGGCCAATGTCTTCGACACCATAGGCAAGATTGCCTGCCCCGCCGCCGCGCCGCCGCCGAGCGCCGCCGCACCCCCTCCGCCTCCGCCGCCACCCCCGCCTCCACCCAATATTTTCATCGGTTCTTGGAAGGAGGTTCCGTGATAATCGTCCTTGTATAAAACAGGCTATTGTTGTAGTATCGGGGAGTTAATAAAAACTAAAAATTATGAAAAAGGTTAACAAGCAGGGCGGCTTCACTCTCATCGAAATTTTGGTCGTTATCGGTATCATCGCCGTTCTTGCTGCTATCGTGATTATCGCTATTAATCCTGCCAAACAATTCGCCCAAGCTCGCAACACTCAGCGCACTTCCGACGTTAATGCCATTCTCAACGCCATAGGTCAGCGTATGGCAGACAACAAGGGGGTTTTTGCTGGAACTTTTACTATCGGCGGAACTCCGTATACTTGTCCAACGCTAGTAACTGACGATATTGATAGCGATACCGGCGGTTCTGGGTTAAATTTGGAGTGCTTAGTTCCAACTTACATTTCAGCTCTGCCAACCGATCCAACCTGGGTCAGCGGTGTAGATATTCTTTATGACGTTCGTATTGATGTAGACTGCGCTGGTACAAGTGCCCCGGGCAGAATAAGCGTGGCCGCACCACTTGCCGCCAACGAGACAGCTGTTCCAAACCCCGCGCCAATCTGCGTAACTCGCTAATAAAAAAGACCTGAAGCTGAGCTTCAGGTCTTTGAGGAAAACCACACGATGAGAAGAATCCCCGCGACAAGCGGAGGAACACCTTTGTTGCGCGCCTGGATGACGAGAGAGAGCTGAATTGCTCTGAGTTTGTGTCTCAGGGCTTTGATGTGTGCCTTGGCATTCTGGATATCTTCCCAGCCGAAGATAGTTTCATCGTTTTCGATATAGGCAATGTTTGCTTCGGCGGTGTTCGTAAGGATGATATACGTCACCGCTGATAACAGATATACGGCGACACCGTATGCGAGAATTCCGAATGAAATCACTAGCCCAGTTGAGTAACTGAACATGTCGCCTCCTTTTTGTAGAACAGACCCTGTTTATTTATGCTCCAAACAGTGCCTGCCGTCAATGTTTAAAAAGAAAAACCACTTCACATTTTGACATACGAAGTGGTTTCAAAGTTTTTTTGTCGCTTCTGCCACTCGGAGATTTGCTTTCTTGATCCCGTTAGTACCGTGACCAAGAGTCTTGGCTCCGTGATATCTGGCTCTGAGTGAAGCACGGCATTGTCATCTCCAACGAGGTAGATTACCGCGTGTTCCGGGCCGCCAATTTCCATCGGCTCAACAATTTTTGAAAGCTCTTTTCTTATTCGTAGGTCTTCTTCATCGAACCTGCCGGGATTGTTCAAGTTTTCTTGGTAATTGGCGACCTCTTCCCTAAGGAGCTTCTGAACTTCCAAAGGATTCTTGGTCTCGCCGAAAAGCGTGCTTGCTCCCTTTAGCGTAGTTGCAAGTTTGTAGCACTTTTTTTCTGAAGCAAAGTACTTGCCATCAGGGTGCCAACGCGGGACAACAAACTCGTCTGTGGGAAGAAGCACTCGCACCATGGTCCAAACGGATTCTCCGCCAAAGCCATAGCGCATTTCCTGAGAAAGACGGAGAACGATACCGGCCACAGAAGAGACGGTATCGGGACTGTTATCACCAAGTCCTGCAAGGTGCCTTTCAAGCCGACTCTTTAGGAGCTTCGTGGGCGGGCCGAAAAAGTCAAACTGCTCCAGCTCCCTCTCAATAATTAGATTATTGAGATGACTTCTCTCACTAGAAGAGAGGAACATATCAATGTTGAGCAGTCTTCCCGAATCGAGCTTTCCCAAAGAGTTATGCAGTATTTCCTTAATGAACATTGGTTACTCCTGTGTAACTTTTCCGCGTGCACATTATAATAAAATACTTACTCTGTCAAGGTTTTGGCATTAAAAATAAGGATATTTTATAACCCGCCTTCGAAGAAAAGCTTTCCGTTGACTTGAGATAGCAAGTCCCCCAGAATGAGGAAGGACGGCTACTTGAGGCAATAAAAGGAGAGCGCCATGCCTCTTCAAGAACTGATGCTTGCCGAGAACGATACAACAGGACTCTGGCACCGCGCGGTTCTCGAGGGGGAGAGGCGCGCGGGGATTTCCCTCGGCCCGATGCTCGAGGAACACTTGACGATGACTCTGCGGAGTTATCTCAAGGATACCGAGCTTTGCGCGGTGGTGGCGAGAGAATTCCTCGAGACCTACGCCCTCTATGATTCTGAAGCTCTTATCAGGGTCGCGGGGAGGTGTCTCCTCATTGCAGGATTTTTCCCGGAGCTTTCCCGTCGGAGGAACGTTCGAATCGGCTACTTTTTCGAAATGGGAGTGGGTGCTTACAGAGCCCACGCCGGTTACTGGCAGGCCCGCAGGAGAACGAGCTACGCCAAGGCGTCAAGAAGCGCCGCCGAGCGCTTCGCCGACTTGGTGAAGACTCTTCGCGGAATGAAGAATTCAGAACTCCTTGCCGAAGAGCTTCAGGCGACAAAGATTTCGCCCCTTGAATGGCACTAAGTTTCGCGCCACCTGTCTTGGTGGCGCCTTCTTTTATAAAAGAAAACCCACTCATTTCTGAGTGGGTCTGATGACATAGTCTGCGAGGCCGTAACTTACCGCCTCTCTCGCTGACATAAATTTGTCGAATCTCAAGAGTTCCTCCATTTTTTCTCGAGTAAACTTAGGTTTTCTCTCTTTAATTTTTTTCCACAGAACCTCGAGATATATGTCCTTGAGCTTTTCCGCTTCCTTGGCGAACCGTATGTAATTCTCGTAGTGATGTTCCCCTGCGCCCCAAGTGCCAGAATGAACCATGACTCTGGCATTAGCCGAGAGTAGGCGACGATCTGCCGACTGCATGATGAAAGCTCCCATGCTCATGACAGCGCCCCGACCCTCGATTGTGACATCGAATTTCGACTGCCGGATGGTGTCGTAGACCGCCATCCCTTGGTACTCGTCTCCACCGAGGCAATTCATGATAATTCTGATGGTTGATCCACGTCTCCCCTCTTTTCCATAGCTCTCGAGGAGGGTCATGGCATTTATAAAGGTTCGGGTGGTGCCTTCGTCAACACTACCCTCAATCTCTCCACCAACCTCGGGGTGTGGCGGCGTGGGGTAGTAGATGACAAACTCCTTGGGAAAGACGCCATGTTGCATCAGAGCGTCGGTTTGATAAGCGAGCTCCATTTTTCTCGGCGCCGCGTAGTCCCTTCCTCCTTGGTTGGCTTTCCTACGCGAAGCAGTCGCAGTAGTTTTCGCCATGTTCACTCCTTTTATACTTGAAAAGAGCCCAAAGTCCGTCGAAGATACTACTCCTTAAAGGAAAAATAAGCAAAATTTTTTACGGTTTTATCTCCAGCGAGAAATTTACTTTATCTTTAGCCATGACACCTTCCTTTTTTCGCACTTGCGTCTTGAGGGGCAGGATGTAGGTGTCGGAACGTTTATCGAAAAAGATGGAGGTCCGCCAGCTCGTTTTGCCGAGAGTAACAAGGACGGGGAGTGAGCCCCAGCCGCGGTGGACCGAGGCAAAACTTTTTCTAATAACTTGCGCCTCCTTTTTCGGCAGGTAGATGAAGTGCCAGCCCGCCATACCGGGGTAGAGGAGCACTTCCGACTTCATTTTGAACAGATTTTTCTTCACTCCCATATCTTAACAAAAAGAAGCCGTATTTTTCTGTTTCATAATTCTATGCGAGAATGAATTCGTGTTAGCCAATATTAAGAAACACCACATCCTTGCCGCCGCGGTATTGTTTATTGCAGTCTGGGCAATTGCGCTTGTTTTTATCCCGACAGAGATTCTCGTTGAAAAAGTTGGCGTGCACAACACCTACCTTGTCGCCTTCCTCCTCGCCGCTATCGGCGGTCTCTCGACCATTACCGGCGCCTCTTTCTTCGCCGCCGTGGCTACTTTTGCGAGCGGAGGAGCAGACCCCGTACTTCTCGGTCTCCTCGGAGGCTTGGGTATCTTTATCTCGGATAGCATCTTTTTCTTCCTCGCGCACCACGGCACAAATATTTTGATTGGACGCGAGAGTCCGTTTCGGCAGAAAATGCTCTGGTTCATAGAAAAGGTGCCAGACTGGCTTCTCGGCATTTTCGTCTTCGCCTACGTTGGTCTCTCGCCTCTGCCGAACGATATCTTAATGATTGCCCTTGCCCTTGCCAAGGTCCGCTACAAACGTATCGTTCTCGCGCTTATCGCCGGTAGTATCACGATCGTTCTCATCACCGCCACTCTCGGCGAGAATCTATAAGATAATAAAAGTCCCCGAGATATCCCGGGGACTTGTTTGGTCGTGTGGACCTAACGGCTCTGTTTCCTCACCGTGAGGAAGCCCGCACCGTTCCTGCCGAAGGCACAGGCGAGAAAATTCTCGCGAGTCTTCTCACCGAGGCTCGGCAAGTGATCCCTCACCTGGTAAACCTGCCAGATGAGTTGCTTGCCGCCGCGCTCATGCTTGAAGGCGTGCGCCACCTCAATGACCTCAGCGATCATGTCGGGCCAGTGGGTGAGGGCGAAACGAGCCGCCTTGGCGAAGTCCTTCGAGGTCTTCGCCGAGACGAGCGTCTCGAGAGACGCTCGCCGGCCAGCTTTCTGCAGGCGGTCGTCGTACCAGGCTCGGTCGAGCAGTCCTTCACGGATGCGGTCGGCTTCCTCGAACTCGTTGAAGCGAGCCTCGGGGACAATCTTGGCGTTGAGCAGCCCCTCGCGGAGCAGAGTTGAGTTCATCGAAGTCTCCTTTTGAAGAACAGGGCGACAAATGTCGCACCAAAAACCCCCTGTATTATATCATATATAAACTATTTGTCAACTTAAAATAAACCGCCCCAGAGACAGGGCGGCTTTGAGCACTATGGGTACTCATGGAGGTCAAGTGGATCAATTTCCTTCGCCATTCTCTTGCAGATGACGCAGTTGATGTTCTCAGTGCGGAAATAGGGTACGGGCTTGTGCCCCATCTCCCAGTCGGAAGTGAGTCGGTCGGTGAACTTGCAGAGAGGGCGACCGTTGAGAACGCCGTGAGTCACGACCCCCTTCACCCTTGAGTCTCTCTCGAGTCCTATGTACATAACTTCTCCTTGTGGAGCAAACCTTTCTCTTACTCTAATCACCTGATTTGATTCGTCAAGTTTTGATAACCGTCACATAGTGCTGACCGCCGCGGCGAAGGGGATAGCCGTCAGGCATCTGCTTATAAGACGGGCCCGACTCGAGGACAGAGAGGCCGTATTTCCTACAGAGCATTTTCATTCTCCAAGGAGTGACGGCGAGACTGCGGTAATTAACTTTCGCGTCAGTGATTTCGCAATATCCTTTGAAGAGATATTGAAACCACTGACTCGGGTTGTGCCCGGGGAGTCTCCCGAAATAGAGCTGGGCTAGGCAATCTTTCTTCAAAACTCGCGCTACCTCCTTCACATAATTTTCAAGCGTCTCAAATCTTGGCAGGTGCTGAAGAACGATGAATGAGTAGACGAAGTCGATACTCTCGCTTCCGACCTCCAGCGTGTCCCCCTTGGTGCGAAGGAGGGTGAAATTCTTTTTCCCCTGTGCCGATAAAAATTCTTTGACGGCATCCTGCTCTCCATGTATATCGACTCCGACTACGTGCTTGAAGAAACTACTTGCGGCACCCAAGATTCTTCCTCCACCGTAGCCGATTTCTAGCGCCGTCTTCTCGTGCGGAGCACTCAGGTGCTTATAAACGCTTTTTTTAAGAATGTGGAAGGCGAAATCCCAGTGTCCGCGCACACGAGCTTCGGCGGCACTTCCGGTTTTGTCGAACCAGCCTTGGAAGGTGTCGGAACCTTTCAGGCGCGCTTCCGCTATGGCGTCGCTATAGGCCTTCTGGTGCTCTTTGTCCGAAAGTGGCTTCATTAATTAAAAAAGTATAGTGTCTCCGAAGCTCTAAGACAAGGATGAAACTATACTGCCAAAATAAATCGGCGTTGTTAGGATTTAGACTAACAACGCCGGTTAATGTCTGAAGGCAATCGGTATACCTTCGTCTCGTAGAGCTCGCGCGAGGGCGAGACGAGTCTTTGCTATATTTGTACTGAAGACGCGCAGCTCTTGGATCGTGTGCGACTGACGCACGACGAGGACCAGACCGCCCTTGAAGTCGCCGAACTTCACCCTTTGGCCACCTCCGCCGTACGCGTTCTTGCCGCTCTTGATCCAGCCGGGGGATATACCGGTGACGCTCTCCATGCGCCTTGCGATGTCTGTCACTCGAGCGGCGAGATCGATAAGCGTGGTGTGGCTACCACGAATCTTTTTCCCGTCACGAAATGGCATGCGTCTCCTTTCTAAAGAATTAACCCGCCAAGACACTAGCACAATGCCCTAGGCGTAGGCAAATAACCTTGCTCCGCGACCAGGGCTCGAACCTGGGACATCCTCCTTAACAGGGAGGCGCTCTACCAACTGAGCTATCGCGGAATTATTCAATTCCGCGATAACACTTTTTCTACCAAAGCCGAAGGCTTCCCTTCGGGACTGAGCCCCGCCCGTACCGAACGGTACGTTCGGGCGGGTATCGCGGAATGGGTGCTAGAATAATAATGGGAATTTAGACATTAATCAAACAATATGGACATCGGCATAAATTACTGGGCGGTGCTTGTGGCGGCCGTCTCTAGTATGGCGGTGGGGTTTCTCTGGTACGGTCTTTTGTTTAAAAAACCGTGGATGGCGATGATGGGCTACGCTCCAGAGGTTATGTCTGGAATGAAGATGGCTGCGAATAAAGCCTACGCAATACAATTTGTCGCTTCTCTTGTCATGGCATACGTCCTCTCGCACGTTTTGGTCTTCGCAACATCCTATATGAACTCTTCCGGCTGGACTTCTGGCGCATCGTCTGGTTTTTGGATGTGGCTCGGCTTTGTCGCCCCCGTTAGTCTCGGCGTGGTTTTATGGGAGAACAAACCTTGGAAACTCTGGTATATCAACGCCTCACACTACCTTGTATCTCTTATAGTGATGGGAATCATCTTGAGTCTTTGGAAATAAAAACATGGACCTCGACATACCTTTTCTGCCAGTGCTTGTTGCGGCCCTTGCGGGTGTTGCGGTTAGATTTTTCTGGTGCGAGGTTTTATTTAAGGAAACATTGACGGCTCTCCTGGGGCACCATCCAAGGAATGTGATAAAGAGAGAAACGACAATAGGAGAAGCCTACGCAATTCAATTTCTCGCCTCACTCACCGTTGCGTCCATCTTTTATTTCTACATGGTATTTTTTATACTCAGTTTTGAAACTCTAGGAGTGGTGGCCGGAATTCTAGGTGGATTCTTGGGATGGATTGCCACCATCCCTTTTAACATAAGTGACTTTCTCACTGGCAAAAAGCCTTGGAAGTTATGGTTCATTCGTACCTCGAACCATCTTATAACCCTGATTGTTATGGGCACCATTTTTAGTTTTTGGCTTTTAGAACTGCTATAATAGCCGAGTGAAAGATTTTAAGGACTTCAAATTCGACTCGCAGGTTGCCCTCCTTGCCGCCATAATTATCGCGCTACCGCTCGCGGGTTACGCGGCTTATCAATACAGGGCTTTAGCCAAAGACTATCGTCTTCTTTCAGAGGAGAATATTGTTCTTGAGCACGAACTGGGGGTTTTAAAAAACAATTATTCGAATCTCGAGGAACGCTCCACGGGACAGCAGGCGATTATCGACTCCTTCGGCGGGCAGATTGAAGGGCTCTCTTCCACCGTTGGGGTTCTCGACAAACTTGCCAAGACCGACAAAGAACTTTTGCAGAAATATTCCAAGGTTTATTTTCTCAACGAGCACTATGTTCCAGATGCTTTGACCGAAATTGACGACAACCTCTCTTTCAATCAGAGCGGCGGCAATCTTTTGATTCACGATAAGGTCGCACCATTTCTGAAAGAGCTCATCCTCGAAGCGCTTGAGGACGGAGTAAACCTTTTGGTCGTCTCGGCTTTTCGCTCCTTTGATACCCAAGCTTCGCTCAAGGCCGAGTACCGCGTGACCTACGGCGAAGGCACGGCGAACCAATTTTCGGCGGATCAGGGTTACTCCGAGCACCAGCTTGGTACTTCAATTGATTTCACCACGAAGGAACTCGGCGCCTCGTTTACCAAATTCGGCTCGAGCGAAGCCCTAAAATGGCTCGAAGACAACGCGCACAAATATGGCTTCATCCTCTCGTATCCGGCGAACAACGGCTATTATCGATACGAGCCGTGGCACTGGCGCTTCGTTGGCGTGGACCTCGCCACGAGACTTAGGGAGGAGGGAAAATATTTCTACGACTGGGACCAGCGGGAGATAAACAAGTTTCTCGTCAAAATCTTTGACTAGCTTTGTTATAATTAAGGTATGAAAATAAATACCAAGGCCACGGGGATAGAACTTACCCCGGCTATCGTTGCTTACGTAGATAAAAAGATTTCCTCTCTTGAAAAGTTCCTTGATAAAAATGCTGATGTGACAGCCATGGTTGAGGTGGGGAAGTCGACCAAGCATCACAAATCCGGCGATGTCTTCCGTGCCGAAGTGCACCTGGTCGGTTCGGGTCTTGATGTCTATGCCGTCACGGAAACCGGTGATTTATACGCTTCGATTGATGCGGTCAAGGATGAGGTTAGGCAGAACATGTTACAATTGAAGGGTAAGCGGCAGACGCTTGCGCGGAAGGGCGCCGAGATGATGAAAAATATGATGAAAGGACTCTCCGACGGTACCGCCAAGGGCTTTTCTTGGGGTATGGAGCGTCTGAAATTTAATAAAAAGAAAGAATGAATTATTTAAGACAAAAGAGTGCTCCCTGGGTCTCTTTCGCTGTTCTTGCCGGTGGTATGCTCTCGGCGATAATTCTCCTCTGGCTCGTCAAGTTTGAGGCAGAGATTACGGTAACGCTCTCCAACACGGGCTACTAGTTGCCCCGCAAGAACTCCACCCAGAGCATCTCGCGCTTGCCGGCAGGCACGACTCTTAGTGGCACGAATTTCCCCTCTTTGATCTCGGCGTCTTTCACGATTACTCTGATTTCTTTGCCGAATTTGTTTTTATAAATGAGGTAGGCGCCGGGCCAAGTGCTGTAGGCAAAAACTTTCCTGAGACTTTCTTCCGCGGGCTCATCGGGTCTGATAAGGCCGTCCTCTTTTTTGATAAGTTTTGTGAAGGTGGCTTTATCGTCATTCTGGATTCTCGGCTCTATTTCTCCCGAGAGCCACTTCGGCAGGACGAGTCCTAAGACGTGACCGCCCGCACGGCCGAGCTTCTCTTCGACGGCGGCGTAGTGGTCGGGCCAGGGCTCTATCTCGACCTTGGTCTGGGCAAGGATAGGACCGTGATCAACTCGCTCGTCCATTTTAATAATCGTCACCCCGGGCTCGGCGCCGCCAAGGATACTGCCCTGGATCGGTGAGGCGCCACGGAGCTTCGGCAGAAGAGAGGGGTGGACATTGATGACCCCGTGCTTTGGCAGTTCGAGAATTTCTTTCGGCAGAATTTTCCCGAAGGAGGCGACGACGAAGACGTCCGCCTCCAATTTCTTTAACGCCTCAATCGGCAAGGGCTCCTTGCTCGAAGAAATATTTAAGGCGGGGGAGAAGTGCAAAGCCTCAAGCTCTTCAAGGACATATTTTGAAAATTCCGATGAGCCGAAGTAGGCGAACTTCACTTCCTTCGCGGGAGGGATGTTTCTCAAACCTTCGGCCTTGTCTGTGAAAAGGGTGCCGTCAAGGTGGTCTATCTCATGCTGGAAAATCTGGGCGAGAAGTCCCGAGGCGCCCCGCTCTACCCAGACTCCCTTATTGTTATAGGCGCCGATGGTTATTTTCTCGCTTCGGGAAACTTTGCCGTAAAGCCAGCGGATGGAGAGACAGCCCTCTTCAACTTTTTTCTTCTTCTTGGAGGAGTTAAGAATCTCGGGGTTTATAAAGACCAGATCCGCTACCTTCTCGCCCGGCGGCGGCTTCTTGCCCTTGGCGAAAAAGAGGACATCGCCCCGGACCATAAAGATCCGCAAACTCTCACCAAGCTGCGGCGCCGCAATGGCGACTCCGTCCTCCTCGCCGTAGAGCGCGTCTTTCATCCGCTCGATTATCTCTCGGGTTTTCTTTAATCCGATTTCTTTAGGAGAAACTTCTTTCGCAACCTTTCTTAAAACGGGTGCGTCTTTATCGAGAATTTTACCTTTTTTCATCTTGTGGTGAGCGGGTCGAACCATTTTTTACTTTCAGACTGCCGAAAAAGGTCTTGGAAAAGTTGGAACTCTGCGAACAGCGCTTCAGAAGGTAGGCCATGTCCTCAAGGGAGAGGTGGGAAGTCTTAACGCCGATGGCTGCCATGGGGAGCTCTTTCATCCCTTCCGCTTTTCGCTCGGCGTTGATGCGGTGATGGAACTCATCGAGCATCTTGAGTCGCGGATGCTTAAAAAGCTTTTTAATATCGCGCTTTTCCAAGCTGTCACCGATAGATTTCATTGGTTTATAAATTATAGTATCATACGCCTTACCTCGAAGCTTTTATGGCAAAAAAACTCGGTATCGACCTCGGCACGACCAATATCCTTGTCTTCGTTCCTGGCAAGGGCATCGTTTTAAACGAACCCTCCGTCGTGGCTGTTTCCGAAGACAATAAGATTCTCGCCATCGGCGCCGAGGCGAAGACGATGATCGGGCGCACTCCCGAGAGTATCATCGCTTACCGCCCAATGAAAGACGGCGTTATCGCCGATTACCGCGTGACGGAAGCGATGCTCCGCTACTACATAGACAAGGCCCTTGGTCGCTGGAATCTTTTTAAACCAGACGTTTTAATCTCCGTACCTGCGGGTGTTACCTCGACCGAGCGCCGCGCCGTCGTGGAGGCTGCCGTGAAGGCGGGGGCCAAGAACGCCTACGTTGTTAAGGAGCCGATTCTTGCCGCTATCGGTGCGGGCATCCCTATTCAGGAAGCGGCGGGGCACATGATAGTGGACATCGGCGGAGGCACGACCGACGTTGCCGTGATTTCTCTCGGGGGAATAGTCGCCTCTACTTCGGTGAAGGTTGCGGGCAACAAGATGGACACGGCCATCGTCGACTATATAAAGAAAAATTTTAATCTCGTCATCGGCGATAAGACCGCCGAAGATATAAAAATAAATATCGGCTCCGCCGTACCGCTAAACGAAGAACTCACCATGACGGTCAAGGGCCGGGATTTCGTCGTAGGACTGCCCCGCACGATTGAGTTGAAGACCAACGATGTCGTCAAAGCGATTTCCAAGGAATTGCGCGAGATGGTTAAGGCCGTCCGCGATGTCTTGCAGGAGACTCCGCCGGAACTTTCTTCCGACATTATCGACCGAGGCATCATCATGACCGGCGGCTCGTCACAGCTCCGCAATTTTCCCGAACTGATGTTTCGACGCACGGGGGTGAAGGCCGTTTTGGCAAAAGACGCCTATTTCTGTGTCGCCAAGGGGACTGGCGTGGCGCTCGAGCACTTGGGCACCTATAAAAACTCTATAATAGCCAAGAGATAAGCCATCTTTTAGGAATACATTAGATAACACTTGACGCATTTTGGATAGTCTGCTATAGTGCTGGATAGACAGTAGGCAACCAAAAATGCTACCACCAGAGGAGGGGTGAACCCATGAAGAGGTTCCGTTAGTCGGAGCCAAGAACCAACCAACCCGAAACAGCATCCCACGACATATCTGGAACCAGCAATCAACGCCAAAGCGAGCAATCGCGGGGCCCGGGGAGTGATTTTCTCCTCGGGCCCTTTGTATTTAAAAAATGTTAATGTAGTCCTAATGAGTTCAATAAACTTTTCTATAGTTAAAGAAAAAGGTTTGATGCGGGCGGGGGAGCTTGAGACCAAGCACGGCAAAATTGAGACACCCGCGTTTGTTGTCGTCGGCACCAAGGCTTCGGTGAAGGCACTCACGATCGAGCAAGTAAAAGATTTAGGAGCACAGGTAGTTTTAGCAAACACTTATCACCTTTATCTCGAACCGGGCGCGGAACGGGTCAAAAGTTTCGGTGGGTTACACGAGTTTATGAACTGGCACGGGCCGATTATGACCGACTCGGGCGGCTTTCAGGCCTTTTCTCTCGGCCGTGCTTTCGGGAAGAGTGTATCTAAGGTTGCTAAAGGTTCGGCAGAAAAAATTGTTGACGAAAGTGTTGTTGGAAATCTTGCCGAGGTTACCGAAGACGGCGTCACCTTCAAATCTCACTTAGACGGCTCGCTTCACCACATCACTCCCGAGAAATCTATGGAAATCCAGCACGCCCTCGGCGCCGATATTATCTTTGCCTTTGACGAGTGCACCTCTCCGCAAGAAAGTTTCGAGTATCAGGAAGAGGCCATGGAGAGGACGCACCGCTGGGCTACTCGTTCTCTCGAGCATCACTCTAGTCTAATTCGTGCGAATGGTGGAATAGATGAACCGGCGCTGTTTGGTATTGTCCAAGGCGGAAGAGAGGAGAAGTTGCGCAAGCGTTCGGCCGAGTTCATCGGCTCTTTAGCTTTCGACGGTTTCGGCATCGGCGGCTCTTTCAACAAAGAAGACATGGCGACTGCCGTGAGATGGGTGAATGAAATCCTGCCGAAAGAGAAGCCGAGACACCTCTTGGGTATCGGTGAGCCCGAGGATCTCTTTATGGGCGTTGAAAATGGCGTGGATTTATTCGACTGTGTGGCGCCGACGAGGAATGGTCGAGGCGGAACGCTCTACACTAAAGAGGGGAAGATTAATATAAGAAACGCCGCATTCCGTGACGATTCGAAGCCCATTGACGAAGATTGCGTATGTTACACTTGCGCCAATTATTCGCGCGGATACCTCTGTCACCTCTATCGCGCGCACGAGATTCTCGGGGGTACCTTGGGCTCAATTCACAATCTTTATTTCATTGTAAATTTAGTTAAAAAAATGCGTCAGGCAATTCTTGAGGGTGACTTCCAAGAGTTTAAAAAAGATTTTCTTTCAAGATATAAGCAATAAGGATCTTACTTGCAGGTTTTTATTCCTGTGCTAGCATAACCCTTTCGGTCAATTGTTCTTTGGGTTAAGAAAAGGGGTGGCACATGATTGTGTTTCAAAGTCAGAGGAAGTCGGACGAACTCCTTCATCCGGCACTTTACACAAAGGGGCGCATTGCCTGGGGCGCAGATACGATTGATGGCATAAGGACGAAGCAGGTCTGCACTGGCAACGGCATGGAATGCATTCCATTCGACGAGTATCGTCGAATGAAGGAAGAAAGAAAGGCAAGAAATTGTCGACTCAACATGTCAAATGTTCGCAAGTCTAGGAGGGCCGAACTCCTCAGCGAATGTTCTGGTCTCCAACCACTTTTCGATACCTGAACCGTAGTTCGGGTATGTACACAAAACCCGCACCACTAGAACCACTAGAGGTGCGGGTTTTTTCTTTGTTTCAAATCCTGATATATTGTGTCTCTAATGAGCGCTTTTAAAATCAGGAGCGAATTCGAGCCGGCGGGTGACCAGCCCAAGGCGATTGAGAAACTTGCCGAGGGCGTCAAAAAAGATCTGCGCTACCAGACCCTTTTGGGTGTTACCGGCTCGGGCAAGACCTTCACCGTCGCCAACGTTATAGAAAAAATAGGGAAGCCGACCCTAGTCATCGCGCACAATAAGACCTTGGCCGCCCAGCTGGCTCAAGAGTACCGAGAATTTTTTCCCGAGAACGCGGTGCATTACTTTGTCTCCTACTACGACTTCTACCAGCCCGAAGCGTACCTGCCCGTCACCGACACCTATATAGAGAAAGAAGCGATGATAAATGAGGAGATCGAGCGCCTGCGCCACGCCTCAACGCAAGCGCTCCTAACGAGGAAGGATGTCATCATCGTCGCGTCCGTCTCTTGTATTTACGGCTTGGGCGACCCAGAAGAGTACGAGAAAGTGAATCTCAAAATCGAGAAGGGGGGCAAAATTTCGCGCGCCGATTTCATCAGAAAGCTCATAGACATCCACTACGCCCGCACCAACTCCGACCTGAAGCCCGGCGACTTCCGCGCTCTGGGTAACACGATAGAAATAATGCCCGTCTCCGAGCGCTCCCTCTACCGCATGGAGTTGGACAAGGACAAGATTACGAAGATTCAAAAAATAGACCCAGTTTCGCGCTCGATTATGTCAGAGCCGAAAGTCTTTTTCCTTTTCCCCGCCAAGCACTTCATCACCGCCGATGAGGCGCAAAAGCGCGCCCTCACGAGTATCAAGAAGGAACTGGAAGAGCGCCTCAAGGAGCTCAAAAAAGAGGGGAAAATCTTAGAGGCCGAGCGCCTGAAACGCCGAACCAATTATGACCTTGCCCTCATTCGCGAGGTTGGCTACACCAACGGCATAGAAAATTATTCGCGCCACTTCTCTGGCAAGCTCCCCGGGGAGCCGCCCTTTACGCTTCTTGATTACTTCCCCCGCCGTCGCCAAGGCTTTGGCGGGCAGGCGAAAGAAGTTCCAGATTTTCTAACGATTATCGACGAGTCGCACGTGACCGTGCCGCAAATCGGCGGGATGTACTTCGGCGACAAGTCTCGCAAGGACACTTTGGTCGAGCACGGCTTCCGCCTGCCTTCCGCGCGTGACAACCGCCCCCTCAAGTTTGACGAGTTTGGGGAGCGGGTCGGGCAAGTAATTTTCACCAGCGCCACTCCTGCCGACTTTGAAAAAGAAAAGAGCGAAGAGATTGTCGAGCAGGTCATCCGCCCGACGGGGCTCGTCGACCCGGAAATTTCCGTGCGTCCGGTAGAAGAGAGAGCAAGTTACAAGGGTCAAGTATACGACTTCATCGACGAAGCGGAGAAGGCGATTAAGAAGGGCGGGCGGGTTATCGCCACCACTCTGACGAAGAAGATGGCGGAGGATCTCTCGGAATTCCTGAAAGAAAAAGGCCTGAAAGCCGAATATCTCCACAGCGAGATAAAGACGATTGAGCGCATAGAGATTCTCACGAAGTTTCGCCGAGCGGAGTTTGATTGTCTCGTCGGCGTCAACCTGCTTCGAGAAGGACTGGATCTCCCCGAAGTAACGCTTATCGGCATTCTTGATGCGGATAAGGAAGGATTCTTGCGCTCCGAGACCTCACTCATCCAGATTATCGGTCGAGCGGCAAGAAACGTGGAGGGGAGAGTCATCCTCTACGCCGATACCGTTACGGGTTCGATGAAGAGGGCGATAGACGAGACGGCCCGCCGTCGCGCGCTCCAGACGGCCTACAACAAGAAGCACGGCATCACCCCGAAGACGATTAGTAAGAAAATCAAAGACATTACCGATACTCTGGAGCGCGAGCACCGCTCGGCCGTGGACCTCCTGCTCGAAGCCGATAAGGGCCTGTTCGCCAAGAGTCCGAAGAAACTCATCAAAGAAAAGAAAAAAGAGATGGAAGAAGCTGTCCGCGACCTCGACTTCGAGACCGCCGCCATCCTGCGCGACGAAATCAGGGCGCTGGAGGCCAAGTCAAAATAGTTTTTTTAATTGAGCTCTGCTATACTTCTCCCACTTACCCCCTAAGGCTCGCCTCGGGGGATAAATCCGTATGAAAGAGAAAAATCCCGAAGGCAAAATTATAGTAAGAGGCGCTCGGATGCACAATCTCAAGAACATCACCCTTGAGATACCGAGGAATAAGATGGTGGTCTTCACCGGTCTTTCGGGCTCGGGGAAATCTTCTCTTGCCTTCGACACCATCTTCGCCGAAGGGCAGAGACGTTATGTCGAAAGTCTCTCAAGCTACGCTCGGCAATTCCTCCGCCAGATGCAGAAGCCCGATGTGGATGAAATCGTCGGCCTCTCGCCAGCTATTTCTATAGACCAAAAGAGCCGCTCCAACAACCCGCGCTCAACGGTCGCCACCGTCACCGAAATCTATGAC
>JBASCT010000024.1:0-5480 GCA_049651785.1 Minisyncoccia bacterium | reverse complement strand
TCCCTTAGGAGCGAAGTGGTGGACTCACCGGGAATCCCGCAACACAGCCAAGCTGGTTACGGGACAAGTCGGACCTTGTGGACTGTACCGGAATTGCACCGGTGACCTCTCGAATGCGAATCGAGTGTTCTACTAACTGAACTAACAGCCCGTAGTAATAAACTAGCAGATTCTTGCTCTCCTAGAAAATGGCGCTGATACCTAGAGTCGCCGCGATGACGACGAGCCCTGCGACAAGCTGGCCCGCGACGATAAGCGGATAGGCCGATCTCAGCGAGATGCCGAAGATGTAAGAGAGGAGTGAGACCGTCCAGACGCCCGTGAGCGGTGTCGGGATAACGAGGAGGACGAAGAGCAAGGTTTCCTTCAGGACCAAGAATTTTTTCTCGTGATTATCTTTCGTCCTCGCGAGGAGCTTGCCGAAGTATTTCTGCCAGAGGAGAGAGCGGGCGGAGAAAAAAACATCCACCTTGCCGAGGAAGGGTATGAGGAAGAGGGGTGGAATGAGATTGCCCGCAAGAGCTATGAAGTACGCCTGCACGGGCGAGAAGTCGAAGGTGAGAATGGCAAGCGGGATCGCCCCGCTAATCTCCACCAAGGGCGACATCGCTATGAGAAAGACGTAAAAAACTTCGGAGAACATGGTGGTGTTTGAATTTATTGAATCAGTTTGAGCGTAGAGAGTGTTGTCGAAGCTAGATCTCCTGCGATAATATAAACAAGGCCACTCTTGCTGGGCATCTCAAAAAAATATTGAAAGCCATCAGTAAGGCCGGCAACCTCTCCAATTTTAAAACTATTGAGCTTAGGAAGAACTCCTGAAGAACCTTGACAAGGACCTTCTGCCTCAAGCGCGAGTTCCGGTTTAGATATGCATAGTCGGTATGGCGCAAGAATATAATCTTCAAGAGAAAGGTTGTCATCTTTTTTAATAAATAGATATGCTTTTTTACCAGCATAATAAACATTAAGATAGAGAACTATCTCTGAAACCTCTGACATTTTTATCTCTTCCACCCGTCCGTTCGGGGGGTATTTCAATTCAAACCCATATTCTTCATTACGATAGGTCTTCCAATCAGAAATATTATCTGTAGATTTAAATGTAGAAATTATTAACGGAGAAATATATTCGTGTGCCTTGATTTGATCATTTGTCGGTGGGTCTCCACAGGTTTGATGTTCCAACTTAACCATCAAGTTTGAGTTGCGCAGCGGTATAAGATATGAATCCCATGCACAAAAACCGCTTCCCCCGTCGTATTTATATACTTCAAATGGCAAACTCAAAAGTGTCGGCGCCAAGTTACGTAATATTTGGAAATATTCTTCATCCCATGGTTCGGTCCTTTCGTTTGCCATCCAAATCCAATTTTTTTTATTCAAATCCAGCAAATATTTTCCTTGAGTTGTTACATCAACAAATTCAAAAGAGGGCAAGTTAACATAAACTTCTAATAATATAAAAGATCTATTATTTCCCAATTCATCCTTAACCACTAATCGTGCAACCTCGGGCCACCCAAGGAGTTTCTCTTTTGACGCATCTTGATATTCCAGTGGATATTTAAACTCAATTCCGTATTCTTCGTTGCGATATACAGACCATTCTGAAGTTTCGTTGGTTGATGTCGCTACCGTTGAAGTTTGTTGCCTAGCTTCGTCCGGTTTTTTCGTGAAAAAGAAGTATCCGCCAACACCAATGGTTATAATAAGAACCAGAGCCAGGATAATTTTTAACCTTCCCTTTGGATCTTCTTGATTAGGGGTATCTGGAAACATGGTCTAGATAAGAATAATTAGATTATATACCACCGTCTCGTTCAAACGACTCTAGACATTGTCGAACCTGTTGCTCTCCAGTATCTATCTTATATTTAGGTACAACGAACTTTTTTAATCCAGAGTTTATATCAGCCAGATCAATGTATAAAAATCTTTCTCGATAATCTGACCAAATGCTGGTACATGGACCAGGAGAATTTTCCGGGTCATCTATTAACGTGATAAGCTTAGAACCCTGAGTTCCTACAATCCTTAGAATCCTACAATTAAATTCAGGCGCCATTGGTGAATTATTTTTGCTCGTCTCAGAATAAAATTCTACGAGCTCACCAGTTTTTAAGTTATAAGAAAATAGTTTATTGATACAGCTACTATTTCTAATATTTTCAGAATTATCTCCAAAATCACTGCTTGAAATAAAGACAGAATTTGTATCTAACGGGTTTCCATAGACGCCCGTTATTCTTTCAACCAAGTTTTCTACATAAGCAGAAACGGGAAAGTGGATCCCACTAGTTGAAGTTAAAATAAGTTCGCCACCCAGAACGTGACCTTCTACAGCTTGGAAGAAGTTATTCCAAGAAGTAAACCGTGCTTTGTCATTTATTTCAATGCTCTGAATTGATTGTAAATAAATATTGTTTTTTGAGATTTTATAACTACCGGGTGGAATAATTATTTCAAAAAGTTTTAAATTCTCCACTATTGTATTGTAGGTATCTAGATATTGTAGTTGCTCTGTGTCGAAACCTACCTCAATAACGTGTCCACCCTTGGCTACAAAATAATGAGTTACTGAATAATCAACACCATAATAATTATTTTTCGTAAGCACCCTTATCGCGGGCAAGCCAGCAACTGTCGTCGGGCCACTCGAAACGAGCCCTTCGGGCGGATAAACGAAGTAACTTTTGTACCATTGATCAATTGATAATTTATTATCAAAAGCTCGTAGACGAACATAAAAACTGGAAACATTTTTTCCAGCACTAGTATCCCACTTCGCTGGATTCTCATAGTCATCGGGGCTAATATTAATTAACGAAAAGCTACCCGGTAGTCCGGAGGCGGTATAAACATACCAATCTTTTGGGAATTTCACGCTCACTCCAATAGCGTTGTCTGTATAAGTTTGCCACCCAGAAATTTGTTCTACTAAGAGAGATTGAGTCGAGACTGTCGTGGTTGCTCGCTCGGCGGGTATTTTATAATCAGATCTAGTCGGCTTTATTAAAACAAAGTACCCACCGACACCGAGGGCTACAAGAAGGACCAGGGGTAGGATAATTTTTAACCTTCCCTTTGGATCTTCTTGATTAGGAGTATCTGGGAACATGGTGGACCTAGCGAGAATCGCACTCGCGACTCGTCCATGCCATGGACGCGTGTTACTACTATACCATAGGCCCTATTGCAGCTTATTTTTATTGATTTTAAGCCATTTGTCCACTATTATGGACTCCTCAGGGCCCTTAGCTTAGTTGGTACCCGCCCGAACGACTGATATCGTTCAGTCGGGCGGGGAGCGCCTAATTTATTATGTACACTGTTTATGTTCTCGAGGATAATGAGAGAAAGTACTACAAAGGTGTAACAAACAATCTGAAAAGGAGGTTAACCGAACATGTGGGAGGTCACAGCAAAACAACAAGCAGGATGAGTGGGATCAAAGTTGTTTATACCGAAGTTTATGATAATTTTAATGAGGCGCGCAAGAGAGAGCTATATCTAAAGAGCGCTGCCGGAAGAAGGTTCTTGAAGAAAAAATTGGGCCCTTAGCTTAGTTGGTAGAGCGCCTCATTTGCAATGAGGAGGTCAGCGGTTCGAATCCGCTAGGGTCCACCCGATTGAATTTCCCCGCGAAAATGCGTCCGCGCTCCGTGCGGTGATGGGAAGTTCGGCAAGAAAAGAAAAGGGCGTTTTGAAATCCACGGAGAGCGCGCTTGCGCGCAAATGGCGGTTCGAGCCGATGGTTTTCAAAAAAGTTTTCATTTCCTCAAACTTTTTTGAAGAAGCGAGATTTTGTGCTTGGTTGGCTTGTAAAATCCAGTTTCGCACGAGTTCGAGCCAATGATTTCCTTTTCGCTCAAAATCAGATAATTTTTCCTCTAGCGTTTTCTTTTCAGACATCAAAGCGTTCTTTTTCTGTTGAAATTCCGACAACTCAAAACCGCCGTCCAAGTATCCATTCATGAGGCGGTCAATTTTTGCTTTGATGTCAGAAATAGAAAAACGCAGATTTTGAGCGAAAACTCCCGATGATTGGCGGTTCTCTTGTTCCCACTCGGCGAGCTTGCCGAGATATTTGTCCCGCCAATCATCGGGTAAAGAAACCTTTTGACAAAGTTCCTGCACTTGTCGTTCAAATTCTTCTTCCCGCAAAAATTTATTTTCAGAACATTTAGTAATTTTGCTCTTGTGGGTGCAACGATAATAAATAAATTGCAAACCGCTTTTCTTGATATGTCGTTCGGCAGTTATCGCATAGCCACATTCCCCACAAGTAGCAAAATTGAGAAACTGAAAATTCTTTTTCTTTTGATTTTTGCGGGGTTTTCCATTTGCGACAAGTGCTTCCTGTATCTTGTCAAAAGTTTTCTTTGAAATCATTGGCTTGTGCGAACCTTGATGCACTTCGCCTCGGTAAGAAAAATATCCATAGTAAAAAGGATTTTTCAAAATATGCTCTACCGAGGCGAGAGCGAAAGGTTTGCCAGATCGTGCGCCAACCAAGCCAAGAGAAAACATTTTGCGTTGAATTGCAGTGAGTGTGTATTCGCCAGTGCTAAAAAGCTCCAATACTTCTTTTATTTTACGAAAGGTCTTTTTGTCAGGTTCAATCGTGCGAAGTCGCGGTTCGTTAAAATAACCAATTGGAGCTTTTGCCGATAATTCACCACGGCGTATCTTTTGCCGTATTCCACGCAAAATGTTTTCTCTTAAATTGTCGGTGTAATATTTTGCCTGTCCGAAAGCGACACTCAACATAAATTTTCCTTGAGGTGTCGCTTCGAACCAAAATGTCGGGAATTTTAGCGCAACAATTTTTAGCGTGTCCACAAAATAAATGACCTTGCCACCATCAATACTATTTCTAGCTAAACGGTCTGGATTCCACGCTAAAATTCCCGAGGCAACACCTTTTTCAATTTCGCCAAGCATTTCGTTAAATACCTCACGACCAGGTTCTTTGGCAGTTTTACTCTCGTAATACTCATGAACAACAAACAAACCATTTTGCTTGGCGTATTCCCGAAGCTCATGAAGTTGCGCCTCAATACTCAAAACTTGGCGTTCTTCATCCTCACTTGATTTTCTACAATATATAAAATATTTGATCATGAGCTTCGGGGATTAAATTGATAAAAGGTTTTGCATTACATCGACAATTTCTAAATCTCGCTTCCCATCGGCTCCTGCGGTACTCCGCAGAATGAGCTTTAGCTCATAGAACCGCCATTTGCGCGCAAGCGCGCTCTCCGTGGATTTCAAAACGCCCTTTTCTTTTCTTGCCGACCTTCCCATCACCGCACGGAGCGCGGACGCATTTTCGCGGGGAAATTCAATCGGGTGGTGTGTCATTAACAAAGTCCGAACCTATTACGAACAAAATCCTGATGCCGACTAATCGCACGCTCCGCGTGCGTGGTGGCTCGAAACTACCTCGTACGCTCTAAACAATGGACTCGGTTTTG
>JBASCT010000023.1:0-30969 GCA_049651785.1 Minisyncoccia bacterium | reverse complement strand
CATCGGGACTTATCTTCTTTGATGACTTTGAATATCCGGTAGGGAAGTTTGATTCTGCGGCGGCCAAAACTTCTGCCTTCACCTCTCGTGGCTGGAGCGGATTAAAAGATGAACAGACAAGGCCCGGTGGCGCTCGCGGATACCTGTATACCGCCACAAACATTCCGGGCTACACTGGTTCCTTCCAGGGTCTCGGCTCGCGAGTGCTGGCTATAGAAGGTTTGCCACAGACTCTCGGTGGTCAAACGGATTTCTATCTTCAATTGGGTGGCGTGGGTCCAGGATTTGAAAACTTCATTCCTAGCAACGTCTGGTTTCAATTCTGGGTCTATGTCAACAAGAACCAGTTTCAGAATAGCGGCTTCACTGGCGGTAAATTTATTTATCCGTGCAACACATCCTATCCTTGCCCTGGATCAGGACAATACCAGAACTGGCTCTTTGTCTTAGATAACTTTGCTCCTGAAAATTATGACACAGGCAACGCTCGTATGAAGAATCTTGGCACGGGGGCTGACATCTTGACCGAAGCTGATTACGATCAGTGGAAGCTATATCAACAAAATAACAATGAACTTATTACTCCGAACCGTTGGCAGCTTGTTAAGCTAAACATGGATACCTCTGATGGAACAGGGAAATATCAGGCATGGATAAGACCAGCCGGACAAGATTGGGTTAAAGTTGCTGAATGGATCAATGGGGTAACCCCCAACTTTAGTTGGGTATTACCGTCCGGACAGGTGTCTAGGGGTCACCAGATTCTTCGAATGCCTACGACCTGGGGTGAATTCACAGAGGGGCGTCTCTATCGCAACCGAGACACATGGATGTATATGGATGACTTCGCTATGGCGACGTCTGAATCTGCTCTGCCGACCTACAATGACTCCGGTCAACCACCACCTCCACCACCCCCTCCAACTACGGGTGCACCCGTTACCTCTAACTTCTCGGTTCAAGTCAGACAAGGTGAAGCAAGATTTAGATGGACAACGGATAGACCCGCAACCTCTCAAGTTCAATACGGACCGACCACCGCCTACGGTTCGCTCTCTTCGGTAAGCACTCTCTTGAGAAACTCTCATGAAGTGGTTGTGCCAAACCTCTCTCCTGGCACATACAGTGCTCGAGCAATTTCTACCGCCTCAAACCTCTCCGGCCTCTCCAACAACACAACCTTCACCATAAGATCAAGACCACCGAGACTAAACACCGTCACCGCCTCTCCCGGCTCCATCATCCTCAACTGGACCCCTATATCGTTTACCGGCTACTCAGGCGTTGCCATCCTTCGCTCTACCACAGGCTACTTCAACCAATACGATGCCAACTTTGAAGTGGCAAGAGTCACGGGCTCAAGCTTTACCGACCAGTCCGTAACAGCAGGCACCACCTACTACTACTCTCTCTTCGTTTACGATGACCAGGAGAACTACTCTGATCCGGCGACCGTCAGCTTCGTAGCTCCCGCTTCAACCAACCCCCCGACACCCATCCCCACACCTCAGGACCCACCGGTCTCTTCTGGCGGTGGCGGCGGGGGTGGTGGTGGGGGAGGTGGTGCCGTAATTATTCCCTCGACCGTCGGTCTCCTACCTTCAAACTTCAACTCTCTACCCGAAGCTCAGAAAATCTCAATCCTCACCGCCAAAATCCTCGAGCTCCAGACGCTCATCAACTTCCTCATCTCTCAAGGCGCAGGCTTACCCCAGACCACCTGCTCCTTCTCGAGAGACCTGACCCTCGGCTCGACCGGCGAGGACGTCCGCTGTCTCCAGAAGTACTTAAACAACTCCGGCTTCAGCATCTCTTCCTCTGGTCTCGGCTCACTAAACAATGAAAGCACCTACTTCGGTCCCGCCACGAGAAGCGCTCTTATAAGATGGCAGAATGCTAAAGCTATTCTCCCTGCCTCCGGTTACTTCGGTCCGAAGTCTAGGACCAAATATTTGGAGAGCAGTAGGTGATTAACACATTAGACGTTCGTTATTAGGTATTGTACAATAAGGAAGGTATCGAATAGTTGCCCCTCACATGCTTAATTGCATGTGAGGGGAGGAAAGTCCGAACATTCACTCCGAGGTGTCGCACATGTGCAATCTCGGAGAAAGGTAGCAGGTAACGCCTGTCGGGAGCGATCCCAGAGGTGCGAACAGTGACGATGCCGGTCTTCTCCCGCCTCGGCGGGGTGGATCCGGAGTGCAACGGCAAAACCCTTACCCGAATGCAAGGCCGTACTCCAATGTTAAACACTCGGTGTTCAACATTGGAGGGTGCCGCTATAGGTTCTAAGTGATTAGAATCACAGATAAATAACTATTGACTACAGAATTCGGCTTATAGATACCCACAAAGCACCCGCAAGGGTGTTTTGTGTTGTGTTAGAATATCTGTATTAACAAGTTTTAATTTATAAGCCGATTATGTTACAGACCAATAAGTCCAGCCTCTTTGTTTCTCTCGTTTTTATCTTTTTACTCCCAATATTTTTCATTCCCGGTACAGCCCTCGGGTTAGGTGCCGCGAAATCCGCGCTACTTGTGGTCGGCACCGCTGTGCTGACCATTGTTTTCCTTTTTAGCATTTGGAAGAGCGGCAGGCTTAGTCTACCTTGGCATCTTATTCTCGCTTTTCTTATTTTTCTGCCGACCGTTTATCTTGTCTCGGCTCTGGTCTCCACACCATCCTCTCTTTCGCTCCTTGGCTATAACTTCGAGATTGGAACTTTCGGCTACATCCTCATCGGCTCTCTTCTCGTCCTTCTTGTAAGTTCTATTTTCTCCGACACGACGAGAGTTTTGCAGGCGCTCGTTGCCTTTTTCCTCTCCATTTCTGTTTTGGCCCTCTTTGTCCTAATTAAGGTCTTTTCAGGCGGGGATGTGTTGGTCTTAGGCAACTTCTCGGGCAATATGGCGAATCCCATAGGCAGTTGGACTGATTTGGCTATCGTTTTCGGCCTTCTTTCGGCCTTCTCCGCCCTCGCCGTAGGCCTTCTGCCTATGAAGCTCTCCGCCCGGCTCATGGTTTACGCCGCCTTTCTTGCCGGCCTCTTCCTCATGATCGTGGTTAATTTCACCATCGCTTTTGCCCTAACTCTTGCCGCCTCCCTCTTCCTTATCCTCTACTTCTGGAAGCTTGAAAAACGTTTCTCCAGCGCCGAGACCGGGGCCGGCAACTTTTTCACTAAGCCGCTTTTTCTGCCGATTGTTTTGGCAGCCGTTTCTCTGGTTTTCCTCGTCAACCCGACCCTCTCCGACACTCGTGGAACCGTCGGTGACGTTGTCGCCAACACCTTCAGCGTTCAGAATGTCGACGTTCGCCCGTCGCTCTCTGCCACTCTCGGCGTCTCAAAGGCCGTGCTTCTGGAGAAAAGTTTTCTCGGTTCCGGTCCCAACACCTTCGACCGAGACTGGCTGATTTATAAAACGGCCGAGATAAACACCACACCGTTTTGGGCTATAAGTTTCCCGTTCGGGGTTGGCTTCCTGCCGACACAAGTGGCAACCACCGGAGCGCTTGGCACCGTAGCGTGGCTCGCTTTCTTCGTGACGCTTATCGTCCTCGTTATTAAGTCGCTCATGCGCTTGCCCGAGTCCCGCGCGGAACGCTTCACCACCGTCTCGGCTGTCTTCATCGTACTTTTCCTCTGGGCGTCAAGTTTCGTTTACGCGCCGTCGGCGACGGTTCTCATCTTCGCCTTCATCTTCTCGGGACTTCTTCTGGCGGCGAATCAAGTTTCTCATGTCGTTTCTTCTCGCCCCATCGGTCTTAAGGATCAACCGAGAAACAAAATTGTCTCTTTCATTCTCGTTGTCGCAGTTTTTTGCGGCGCAGTCTACCTTGGTTGGTCAAGCTACTCGAGAACGGTCGCCGCCTATCACTTTAAAAAGGCGGTTGACCTCGCGAATGTCGACAGCTCTTCTTTGGACGAGATCGAACGCTTCGTAAATAAAGCCATCTCTTCCATGCCGACCGATACCTACTACGTCGCGCTCTCGAGAATCAACTTTGTCAAAGCTCAGAATGCCATCAACGCCACCGAGGGTACGCCGGATGAAAATCAAGCGGTTTTCGAGACTTCCCTAAGACAGAGCATAGAGAATGCTCGACTGGCAACACAGATTAATCCGGCCGGCTATCAGAACTGGATTTCGCTGGGCCTGATTTACAGCGCCCTGGTGCCGCCGCCGCTCTCCGTTTCTGGCGCTTATGAAAATGCTTCCGTCGCCTACGACGAAGCGAAGAAACTTAACCCCCTTAATCCGGAAGTGCCTCTCTTCCGCGCCCAGCTGGAGCTCAACAATAACGACCAAGAAGCCGCTATCTCGGAGGTCAGAAAAGCTATCGCGCTCAAACAGGACTATGCCGATGCTTTCCTTCTTCTTGCTCAACTTGAAATCCAAGCGGGGAACACCGCCGCCGCGATAGAATCGGCAGAACAGCTTGCGGCTCTTGCTCCGGATAATCCGGGCATCTACTTCGAACTCGGTGTGCTCAAATACTCGAACAGAGATTACGCTGGCGCCGAAAAGACCTTCAGACAAGCACTCGCGATTACTCCCGATTACGCCAATGCCCAGTATTATCTCGGTCTCTCTCTCGCCCAGCTTGACCGCTTGGATGAGGCGATAGAACAGTTTGAAGCGCTCCTGCGAACAAATCCAGACAACGCCGATGTCATAAGTATTCTTGAAGATTTAAGAGACGACGACACCTCATTCCTCAACCGACAGTAAAGCAGGATGGTGCAAAAGATTCTCGGCTTTCTTTACGGGGAAACAGCGACCCTTAACCAGGCCGCGCTTCTTCTCGGACTCTTCGCGTTTCTCTCGCATGTTCTCGCGTTTCTCCGCGACAGACTCTTGGCGCACATTTTCGGCGCCTCGGCAGAGCTCGACATCTACTATGCCGCCTTCCGCGTGCCTGATTTTATTTTCGTTGTCGCGGCCTCCGTTGTCTCACTCTCTGTTCTTATTCCCTTTATTGTGGAAAAAGATAGTCGCGGCACCGAGGCGGTGCGTGCTTTTATCAGCAGCATTTTCTCCTTCTTCGCAATTCTCGTGGCGACGGCCTCGCTTTTGGCATTTCTTTTCATGCCCGCTATCTCCAGTTTTCTTTTCGGCGGTCTTACCGAGACGGCGCTGGAAAAAATTGTCTTTGTATCAAGGCTCATGTTGCTCTCGCCGATAATCCTCGGCTTCTCGAGCCTGCTTGGCTCTATTAATCAGGCCTATAACCGGTTCGCGACCTACGCTCTTGCTCCCATTCTCTACAACGCCGGGATTGTTGTTGGCATCTTAATTTTCGGCGAGCGCTTGGGAATAACCGGTGTGGCTCTCGGAGTCATTTTAGGCGCCCTGCTTCACGTGTTTATCCAGATACCGCCGGTTGTGAAAAATGGCCTTTTCCCGAGGCTTGTTTCGGTCGACTTTGCCGCTATCCGCGAGGTGACCAAGATCTCGTTACCGAGAACGCTGACGCTTTCCTTGAGCTCTATCGGGCTTATTTTCCTTGTTTCCATGGCCTCGCTGATGCCCGAAGGCTCCGTTTCCGTTCTGTTACTTTCTTTCAATATCCAGGCGGTTCTCATATCAATCATTGGCGTTTCCTATTCTCTCGCCGCCTTTCCCGATCTCTCCAGACGGTTCATGGAGCAGAACTTCGGCGCATTTATCAATCAGATGGCGGCAACCGCGAGATTCATCATCTTCTGGGCTCTGCCCTTAACAGCTCTTTTCGTAATTGTGCGCGCACAAATCGTGAGAGTTATTCTCGGTTCTGGTCTTTTCGACTGGAACGACACTCGGCTTACGGCGGCGCTCTTGGCACTCTTTACTCTCTCATCCATGTTCCAGTGTCTCGGCCTCCTTTTTATTCGCGGCTTCTATTCGGCAGGCTTCACGCGGATTCCTTTGGTTATCAACGCAATCTCAACCGCCGTAATGCTCGGCGGCACCTGGTTCCTAGTCAAACTTTTCTACCTTTCCGAGACCTTCAGCTCTTTTATCACGAAGCTTTTCAGGGTGGAGGATATTCCCGGGACCGAAGTTCTAATGCTGCCTCTCGGCTTCTCTCTGGCGACAATCTTGAACGGGGTGCTTCACTGGATTGTTTTCGAAAAGAAATTCAGGGGCTTCTCAGCAGGAGTTTCGGCGGCTTTCTTCAAAAATCTTTTTGCGGCTCTCGTTGTCGGTGTCGCCGCCTACTTCGGTCTAAATATTTTGGCGCCGATTTTCGACACCACCACTCTTTTCGGCATCTTCTTCCAAGGGCTCTTCGCGGGCCTCTTTGCCCTTGCCGCCGGTATTGCGGTACTTTTCGCTATGGGGAGCGAGGAACTCGTGGAGGTTGGGAGGGTTATAAAGGGCAAGTTCTGGAGAAAGAAAGTCATTGCCGCCGACTCGGAGATGGTATAAAGTCTTGAGTTCATGGAACGCAAAAGAAACTTTTCCATCATTGCCCATATCGACCACGGCAAATCGACTCTGGCCGACAGGATGCTCGAGCTGACGGGCACGATAGAAAAGCGCGAGATGCGCGAACAGGTTCTCGACTCCATGGAGCTTGAGCGCGAGCGCGGTATTACCATAAAGATGCAGCCTGTAAAGATGCTCTGGCGCGACCACGTGCTCAACCTCATAGACACGCCCGGGCACATAGATTTCTCCTATGAGGTCTCACGCGCTCTCGGCGCGGTCGAGGGCTCTATCCTCCTTGTTGACGCGACCCAGGGGGTGCAAGCGCAGACTCTGACGACCCTGAATCAGGCGGTGGAGGTCGGGCTTACCATAATACCGGTTGTCTCGAAAATAGATTCTTCCTTGGCAAGAACCGAAGAGGTTCGGGACGAGCTTGCCAAGCTTCTTTCGATTGAAAAATCGGAGATCTTACTCGTTTCCGGGAAAACTGGAGAGGGCGTCGAGGTACTTCTTGATGCCGTGATAAAAAGAATTCCGCCTCCTAGGAAAGAAGAGAATAATTCTCTTGAGGCACTGGTTTTCGATTTCAAATACTCCAATCACCGCGGCGTGATTGTCTTCGTAAGAGTTTTTTCCGGCGAGGCGAAAGCGGGAGACAAACTTAAGTTCAAGGTGGCAAATAAAGGTTTTCAAGCGCTTGAAGTAGGCATCTTTACTCCGGAAGAAAAACCTGCCAAAAATTTGTCAGCCGGAGAGATTGGTTATATCGTCACGGGTATCAAGGAGCCGAACATCGCCTCCGTGGGAGATACTATCGCCCTTTCTTCGGATACTAGCCCGGCTCTTCCCGGCTATCAAAAGGCTCGGCCGGTCGTCTGGGCTTCCGTTTATCCCGAGAGCCAGCCCGCCCGACCGGACAGTCGTTCGGGCGGGGATGACTTCACTCTTCTCCGACAGGCGCTTCTGAGACTGAGTCTCTCGGATTCCGCCTTTTCTTTCGAAGAGGAGTCCTCGGGAATCTTGGGCAGGGGATTTAGAGTCGGCTTCTTAGGCATGCTTCACTTGGAGATTATTACCGAGAGGTTGCGCCGAGAGTTCAAACTGAATCTCGTCATCACTCTGCCGAGTATTACTTATAAGATTATTTTCAAAGACGGCAAAGAAAAGATCGTCTACACGCCGTCGTTTTTCCCCGACGACCATCTGGTAAAAGAAGTGCTCGAGCCCTGGGCCTCTGTCGTCGTTATTATTCCGCCCGAATATACGAGTCCCGTTGTTAAAATGCTTTATGAATTCGAAGCTGAGCTTAAAGAGACGGAAAACATCGGTGCCCTGAGGACCACTCTAAAATTTGACATGCCTTTGCGCGAGCTTATGCGCGGCTTTTTCGACAGATTGAAGAGCGTTACCTCCGGCTTCGGCTCCGTCTCCTACTCGCTCGTGGGCGAAAGATTGGCGGATGTCGGGCGGCTCGATATTCTCATCGCCGATGAGCCCGTGCCGGCATTCGCTAAAGTGGTTTCGAGAAGGCAGTTCCAGAACGAGGCCGAGGACGCGGTTGAGAGACTTTATGAAATCTTGCCCCGGCAAATGTTTACAACGAAGATTCAGGCCTCCGCGGGCGGGCGAATTATCGCTTCGAGAACCATGAGTGGGATGAGAAAGAACGTTACCCAGCACATGTACGGGGGGGACATCACGCGGAAGATGAAACTCCGCGAAAAGCAGAAAAAAGGGAAGAAAAAGATGAAAGCTCTGGGCAAGGTCAACATCCCGCAGGACGTTTTTCTCAAGATGATAAGGCGGACCGATTAAGACGGCAAGGGGGCGTAGAGGAGTATCATGCTCAATATAATGATGATGGAGAGCACGATCCAGATTATTTTTACCTTCTTTTTGTGCCTCTTATCGAAAAGCATATTCGCTATGCTAACATAAAAGTAAGCGATTTTCACCATGAGAGAGCTCCATAAAAGAAGAAGATCGGGGCGGTTTATCTACTCTCTGCCGTTTCTGGTGCTTCTCTTCATTATTACCTTCATTCTGGCCAAGGGGGCCATCGGAGTCCTCGGTAAGGGCCGGGAGAGCGTGGAGATGACGAGGAATCTTAAGGAAAAAGCGGCTTCGCTGGCCATGAGGGAGATGGAGCTCAAGGAAGACATCGCGCGGCTCGAGACCGAAGAGGGCCTTAGGGAGGAAATCAGGGATAAATTCAGCGTGACAGAAGAAGGAGAGTTCGTCGCTGTCATTGTGGATGAAAGAAGAGCGACGAGTTCGGACGGAGTTGGGGATTTGCCGTGGTACAAACGGCTCTGGACTGCTATAATGGGGGGTAAATGAAAAAAGTAGAGATTTATTCCACGGCAACCTGCCACTTCTGCCACTTGGCGAAAGAATTTTTCGCTACAAACTCCATTCCTTTCACCGACTACAACGTTGGCACCGATCTCGAGAAGAGAAAGGAGATGGTCGAAAGAAGCGGTCAGCTCGGCGTGCCCGTTATCGTCATCGATGGTAAGGATGTCGTCATCGGCTTCGACAAAGAAGCTCTTACTAAGATTCTTTTGTAACAACCTCGGTGCCTCCGGTAGGAATTGAACCTACATCCGCGCATTAGGACTGCGCTGTTCTATCCATTGAACTACGGCGGCAGTGATTTAAAATATAGCATGAATTTGAAAAAACCGACCCTGCCTCGCCGTCAGGCGGGTATTCTGCTATAATTTTCTCTTATGAATCCCGTTAGAAGTCCCATTGGCCTACAAAGCGGAGGTTCTATAAAAATTATGAGTTATTGTTTTAACTTCTAACGGGATGAATCCCGAAGAAAAGGTCCTTCTAGAACGCACTCTGAAACTTTCTGAGGAGAACAATAAGATTCTCCAGAAGATAGAAAAAAAGGCCAAATGGGCCTTTTTCTGGGGACTCTTTAAGATTGCTGTTGTTGTGGTACCCCTAGTCGCCGGGTTCCTCTACTTGCAACCGTTCCTTGAACCGGCGCTAGAAAACCTAAACAAGTTAAACGAACTTATCAGTAATTAGTATTTCGCCTAGGTAGCTCAGTTGGTAGAGCACTTCCCTGAAGAGGAAGGGGTCGCCGGTTCGAGACCGGCCCTAGGCACAGCTAGTTTCCTTTAACCCGCAGCTTAGTCTGCCTGTTTTTGTCTATTTTCGGCAGAGTGAGTACCAGCATGCCGTATTTTTCCACTGCTTCCGCATTGTCGACGTCCACTTCTTCCGGGAGCGTTATCGTGCGCGCAAACAAGCCCCAGTAGAGTTCTCGGTGGAGATAATCTTCGCCCGAGACGGTTCTATCCTCGCTTCGCTTGCCGCGAATGGTGACGGAATCCCGAGTGATAGCGACATCAAGATCATCGGGCCTGACACCTGCAACCATGGTCTTGATAACAATTTCTGAGGGAGTGTTATAAACATCAACAGTTAGTTGCGCCTCTTCTTCGGTTTCTTCAAAGATGCTTGGTTTGGGAGCGGGCCTATTCAGCTCAACTGGCTCCGGTACGGCGGCATCATCAAGTCTGACAGCGCCCGTAAGTCTTTCGAAAAAAGATCTTTTATTTTGCATGGACTTAATTATAATCCCACTTTTTTTCTCGCGCAATCGCCTTAGCCCGCTCAAACGCGAGGAGAAGGATGATTGCCCCTACCCAGACGAGACCGAAGCCGAAGATGGCGCCATAAGTATTCCAGTTGATAAGCGAGAGGTTGAAGGTTACATGGACCACCACCGCGAGGACGAGACCCGTGGCGACCATGTGGACACGCTCCTTTTTTGTCTTATAAAACGAGAAGGCGAGAGCGGCCCCGACGATGCCGGAAGAAACCACGTGCAAGAGGCTCGCCCCGATAAAGCGCAAATTGCCCGTAATGAGGCTCTGCCTCGGATCGCCTCCGGCTAAGGGTTCCAGGAGAAATAACGTATTTTCCATAGCGGCGAAGCCCAAGGCCGCCGTAATCATGTAAATCATTTGGTCAACCGGCTCATCGTCGTCTCTTGAATGGATACCGCCGACGTAAGCGGCACCGAGTTTAAATATTTCCTCAAATATGGCCCAAAGGAGAACCGCTGCGAAAGCGAATCCCGGCAGCCAGTTATCGACGACATTCTGAAAGGGAAGGACCAAACCCACCGCCGCCATACCCAAGAGAAATGTTTTTAAAATAAGAGCTCGCGGCTCCGGGTGTCTATAATCCTCGCGAAGCCAGAAGGCGAGCCAGACAAGGGCGGGCATTATACCGCCAAGCAGGGCGTAAAAAATTATATCTGGGTCCATCATACGGGCCAGGGCTCAACCATGAGCAAATCCTCATTACCTATTTCTGGATTACGAGCGCGGAGTTCTTGCCAGATTTCTTCGGTAATGAAGGGCATAAAGGGGTGCAAAAGTTTGAGCGAATTTTCGAGAATGTAATAAAGGGTTTTGCCGCTAATGCCGGAAGTCTTGCTCTCCTCGATAATTTTATCAGCAAAAGTGTGCCAGACATAGGCATAAATCTTTTCCGCCGCAAGGTGGAAGCGGAAGCCATCCATATCGGCCGTGACGTCTGTGGCAAGCGCATCAAATTCCTTTTTAAGCTTCTTATCAAGCCCACTGTCGTTTGCGCGCGAGAGGACGAAGCGCGCGATATTCCAGAGCTTATTGGCGAAGTTTTTATACCCTTTGATTTTCTCCTCTCTAAGCGAAAGATCTGTCCCCGGAGTGTTACCCACAACCAGAGTCATTCTAAGCGCGTCCGTGCCGTATTTTTGCGTGAGAACTAACGGATCAACGACATTGCCTTTGGATTTGCTCATCTTCTTGCCTTGAGCGTCATTAACCAGACCGTGAAGGTAGACGGTGTGGAAGGGTGCTTTCTTCGTGAGATAGAGGCCGAAGATGACCATGCGCGGTACCCACTTGAATATCAGATCGTGCCCAGTTTCCATGACGTCAGTAGGGTAATATTCTTTAAAATCGGCGCCTTTCGGGTAGCCCGTCATGAAAAGCGGCCACTGACCGCTCGAAAACCACGTATCGAAAGTGTCGGGATCATTTGTCCAGCCGTCACCAGCTGGCTTCTCCAAACTTACGGCCACTTCCTTGCCTCGCAACCAGGCCGGGATTGGAATGCCCCAGACGATTTGCCTTGAGAGATTCCAGTCTGTCGCGTTCTCCATCCAGTATTTGAATATTTTCCCGTAATTGTCTGGTATAAATTTTATTTTTCCCGCCACTACTGCCTTTAGCGCCATTTTCGCCAGGGGCGCCATTTTGACGAACCACTGATCTTTAACCTGCGGCTCGATTATCGTATTGCACTTGTAGCAGCGCTTAATCACATTTTTATAATTCTCATCAACCCTCACTAGAAGCCCCTTTGATTTCAGTTTCTCAACAATCTTGGGCCTCGCATCTTTAATATTGAGACCGGCAAATTCTCCCGCGATGGAAAGAAGTTTCCCCCGCCAGTCGATAATCTGCTCTACGTCGAGACTGTGACGTTTGGCGATTTCGAGATCCACCTGCGAGTGCCAGGGAGTGATAGTCATAACGCCGGAACCAAACGCCATGTCGACCGCTTCGTCTTTTATGATGGTGGCTTTGATGGGGCCGTTTATCCACTCGAGCTCGAGAGTTTCTCCGTGTTTGTATTTCGCGTAGCGTTTGTCCTTAGGATGCATGACGACATACTTGTCGCCGAACTTTGTTTCCGGTCTGACGGTGCCGATTTCGAAGGGGCCATATTTGAAATAATAAAAAGGCGAAATCTCCTCTGACGATTCGGTTTCGACCTCGGAGAGGGAGGTGGTATGTTTAGAACACCAATTTACAGTTCTTTCTCCGCGGTAAACAAGTTCATCCTTAAACATCTTCATGAAAGTTTCTTGCGTTTTCTCTACTACATCAGGATCAAGGGTGAATTTTTCTCTCGACCAGTCACAGGAGGCTCCCAGAGATCTCACCTGTTTCTCCATGCGGCTTTTATTCTCGAGAGTAAAAGCAAGGATTTTCTGGTAGAGCTCGCCTGGATCCATGCCGAATCTTGAAGCGCCTTCTTTCTCAAGCTTTTTTTCGAAGACAACCTGGGTTTCGAAGCCAGCATGATCCGCTCCAGGGAGCCAGAGTGCCCTAAAGCCTCGCATTCTCTTAAATCTCGTCATTATGTCTTCTAGGGTGATAAATAAGACATGGCCGGAGTGGAGGCTGCCATTAGCGTTAGGGGGCGGCATCACCACGGTAAAGGGCTTTTTCCTCTTACCCGGGAGCTTATCAGGGTTAAAAAACCCGCTTTTTTCCCAGATTTCATAGATTCTTGACTCCGTTTCTTCCGGGCGATATGGCTTTAAAAACTTGTCATTCATGCGTATTTAATCATAGCATGCCTAGGGTTTTAGCTCCGAATATGATAAAGGACAAATTATATGGACACAACTAGCCAATCCTTAACTTATATAGCAAATAGTAAATTTTGTTTTGTTATATAGGTATTTTTTATAACGTAATGACCTTTTATAAAAGACATTATTTCTGTAAAAGACAAATAGTGTAAATATGTTGCAAATTAAGGACATTTTCGAAAACCTCTGGAAGATTGCAAGACTTGACTTTGTTTACCAGAAAAGTAATTTATGAACCATGAACAAAATTTTATCGAGGAAGCCATATCTGACAAGGGGTGTTGTTATTAGCTTACTTTTTGCCGTTCTCCCATCTCTTGCCCTAGCTACAGGAGAGAGTAACCCTACTCCCGCACCGAACCCTGAGTTAAAGGCTTCCTGTGGCTTCGATATCGCTCTTGTTTTAGATAGCTCCGGCAGTATCAGCACAAGCGAGCTTAATCAGATGAAAAGTGCTTTCAAGGGCTTTACCGAAGCATTCTTGCCCGGCACTGCCACCCTCTTTTCCGTTACTGATTTTGACACCAGCGCTCAGGTTCTTCAAAGTTTTACGAACGACCTTGGTCTTATCCACATCGCCATAAACACCCCTGTTTCGGGTGGCTACACGAACTGGGCTGACGGGTTGAGCAAGGCCCAAAGTACGTTTGATCCAAGAGCCGGTGATGAGCATCCGAATCTTATCGTTTTCGCCTCCGACGGCAATCCCAATAGACCCACCAGCGCTACCGAGGCTCTTAAGCAGGCCATTATAAAGGCCAATGAAATTAAAAATTCAGGCACGAGGATTCTCGCTCTCGGTATCGGGGACAATCTTAACGCCAATAACCTTAAAGCGATTTCGAGCGCCGACGCGGTCTACACTTCCGGCTTCGATACTTTGGCATCGGATTTGGCGGAGCTCGCGCAGGAACTTTGCGGCGGCACGATCACAATTAAGAAGCTAATCGATGTCGACAATAATCTTTCGACCAAGGAAGACCAGCTTCCGGCTGCCGGCTGGACTTTCGAAATCGACGATGCTTCAAACACAGTTTCTAAAGTTACTGGCACAGACGGCTTCACGGAATCACTTGAGGTCGAACAGGGTACTTACAGCGTAACGGAGGTCTTGCCATCAGGCTTTGAACTAAAAAGTGCGGAGTGTCTCGTCAACGGCTCTCCTGCCGGAAGTGGAGCGGAGCTCGGAGTAACCGATATCTCCGTTGATTCAAACGACATTGTCTCATGCGTCTTTATCAATCACGAAAATCAGGCGCCGACTATTACGCTTGAAGGTCCCAACCCGCATAACATTCTTGTAAGTCCGGATCCTTACGATGACCCGGGTTTTGGCGCCTCTGACCTTGAAGACGGCGACCTGACAAGCTCTGTTGTCGTCGGCGGTACTGTCGACACCTCAGCTCCGGGAACCTATGTTCTCACTTATAATGTTTCAGATTTGGACGGCCTCGCAGCGGTCGAAAAGACGCGCACGGTAAAAGTCAGCGCCCCGCCTTCGGAATGCGCCGACGGGATAGATAATGACGGCGACACCCTAGCCGATTTCCCAAATGATTCGGGCTGTGTCAATGAAGAGGATGATGACGAGAATACGCCTCCGGTTATCACCGCAGATTCGTCTATAACAATAACTCTTGGCGGTACTTTTGACCCCCTTAACTACGCCACCGTAAACGATGACGAGGATGACCCAGAGCCAGCCCTTAGCGTCGGCGGAGACACTGTCTTAACCGGTGTTGTTGGTGACTATAACGTGACCTATAACGCGGTTGATACACATGGCGCCGCTGCCCAGGAGAAGACTCTTATCGTTAAGGTCAGAGCTGCCTGCTCCGACACTTTTGATAATGACAATGACAACGCAACCGATGTCCTAGACCCCGGCTGCCACACGGACGCCGACCCGAACAATACCGAGTCATATGATCCGAATGACAACGACGAAACAAATCCCACCGACATCTGCGCCAATCTCGACGGTATCCAGATAGTTGTGCCGCAAGGACTTGTCTCCCTTAACGGCGATTGCGTGCCCCCTCCTTCTCCGATTTGCTCCGACGGTCTTGATAATGACGAAGACGGACTTATCGATGCTACCGATCCGGGCTGTCACACTGACAACGATCCGGAGAACTCGAGCTCTTATGATCCGAACGATAACGACGAAACTAACGACGATAACGGTGGTGGGGGCGGAGGCGGTGGTGGCGGCGGCGGCGGTAATGCACCCTGCTCGAACTCTCGAGATGATGACGGCGATGGCCTCATAGACTCGGCTGACCCCGGTTGTCACTCTGACGGTAACGCCAATAACTCGAACTCTTATGTTCCTTCCGACAATACCGAAAATGATGGCGGCCAGGTGCTTGGTGCTACTACGATTGTTGACCCCAACACCTGTTTCTACCTCAGAGATTACATGAGACGTGACCTGAATAACGACCCACAGGAGGTCCTCAAGCTTCAAGCCTTCCTTATAAACTTCGACATGCGCGACAACGTCTCGCTCACCGGAGTCTTCGACGATGCGACCTTCGAGGCGGTCTCGCTCTTCCAATTGAAGTATGCGGAAGATATTCTCGAGCCATGGGGACACGTTGACCCAACGGGCTACGTCTACATCCTTACTCTTAAAAAGATTAACGAGATTTACTGCCAGAAAATCTTTCCTCTGAACGAAGCTCAGGCGAATGAAATTACCGCCTTCAAGGCCCTTCTCGAAAGTCTTAGAGCCCGCGGTATTAATCCGGAATTGCCGTCTTATCAGGATTCCGTCGGTATAAAAAGCGATGATTCGACTACAACCCCGGCTCTCGGTCTTGGTGATGAATCCAGGGGCTTAGGAGTGGTTAAGGGGCTTGCCACGGCCCTAGCGGCAAACCCAGGAAATATAGGCGACTCAGCCAAATCAATTTATGGCCTATTAGTTTTTGTAATTGCCCTTTACGTTCTTGGGAATGTCCTTAAGGATGTTTTCTACAAGAATACTCCGGCAAATCTTAGGAAAAGGTTCATAACCAAGTGGCTTGTTGTAGATCTGGGACTTGCCGCAGCTATCGTCGCCTCATTTATCTTCGGCTGGTGGTTTATCCTGCCGCTCTTCGCTCTTCTGGTTCTCTCGCTCGTCTGGACTTCACTCTACCCAGAACACAACTCGATTAGAGCATCCGTCAAGTCGTGGTATCTGGTGGTGGCGGCAAGACTCAAGTCAATCTCAAGAAACGCGGCAGAATCCGTTAAGGAAGTTGCTAAGGAACCGGTAAAAGAGCCGATTGTTGCGAAAAAAGAAGGACCCGAAAAAGTGCCAGCCGACAAGGTTATCGTGATGGGACCGAAGAAATAGAAAGGTTCCCGCGCGCCTTTAGAGCAACCTGTTTCTTGATTATCTCCGGCTCTCTTGTCGCTCTTATATAAGCGGCGATGCCTATCATTACGGCATTATCAGTTGAGAGGTACCTTGTCGGCGCGTAGAGCCTGAGGTGTTTGAAATTGGCCGCAAGCTTCTGGAGCTCTCGATTCAGGTGGATGTTGGCCGAAACACCTCCCGCGACGATCAGTGTTTTAATACCACTCCCGAGCTCCAAGAGAGCTCTGTTTGTCTTCTCAACGAGCACGCCCACCGCCGCGTCTTCAAAGGCGCGGGCAATCTCTTTCTTAAACTCATTGTCCGTCCTCTTCTCTGACTTCAGCTTGTAAAGCACGGCTGTTTTAAGGCCAGAGAAAGAAAAGTCTAAATTATCGGAATGAATCATCGGTTTCGGGAACTTTATTTTTATTTCCATTCCTTCTTTTCGTGATTCTTCCGCAAGTCCTGAAATCTCGGGACCGCCGGGATAGGGAAGTCCGAGCAGGCGCGCCACCTTATCAAATGCTTCACCAACCGCGTCGTCGCGTGTCTTACCTATGATTTCATAATTTCTAAAATTTTTTACTACAACAAGTTCTGTGTGTCCGCCGGAGACGAGAAGGGCGAGCGCCGGGAGCTCCAAGGCACTCTTCGCGCCAAAGAGGACGGAGAAAACATGCCCTTCCATATGGTTTATGGGAATAACGAGCTTCTGCCACTTTTTCCCCAGTTCCAGAGCGAAAGTTATCCCTGTCCACAAGGCGGGTTCCAGCCCCGGCCCCTCCGTGACCGCAATAGAGTCTATTTTCGGACTCTCTGTGCTTTCTCCCGCTTCTTTGAGCGTTTTTTCGAGTAAAATCGGCAGATTCTTTTCGTGCTCTCGCTTGGCGAGGTTTGGATAAACACCGCCGTATTGCTCGTGTAGCTCTGCTTGTGAAAGGTAAGAGTCGCCAAGCACCTTAATATCCGGCTTCTCAAGCGGCCCCTCAATATCCAAAAGCGTCACCGCGGTCTCATCGCAACTGGTTTCTATGGCCAAGATTTTCACAAGACCAATTATACTGCGTTTCTTATATAATTAGTTAGTTATATAAAAGATGGATCTAATTCCGCAAATATCAATATTTTTTGGGAACAACACCCAACTCATTTCTTTTTTTGCTGTAATGATTGGTGGAGAAGGAGCCTTGTTACTACTTTCCTTATACTCTGCGTCCGGCATCTTGAATTTTAAATATGTTTTTATATTCTCTTATTTGGGCGTCATGGTTTCAGATACTATGTGGTATCTAGTCGCCAAATCAAAACTTTTTGAATGGTTTACAAGAATAAAACTTGTATCCTCTGCTTATAATTATTGGGGGAGGTTGCTTGACCTTGCAACTAAGAAAAAAGATTTTGAAGCACTTTTTATTACCAAATTTTTATACGGCTTAAGAATACCGACGATAACATACTTATCCAGAGAGCGGTTATCTCTAAAGAATTTTCTCAAGTATTCGCTATTATCAAATCTTCTGTGGGTTGCGATTATTTCTGCCATAGGTTGGGGGACTGGTCGGGGTGTCAAATTTTTTGGCTATTTTTCAGATAGTATAATCATTCAAACTTTTTTGGTTGGGATTATTCTTATTTTCTTTATTATCATAATGAGGGTTGTGTCAAGGCGAGTAAAACAATGGCTACAGAACAGATAAAGTCTATTGAGCTTAGCGCAGATTCCAACAAGGAATTCTTTTTGATTCATGGGTACACCGGAAGTCCGACCGACTTCCAACAACTTCCTTATCTCTTAAATAAAAAGTTTAATGCCAATGTCAGGGTAATCTTACTACTCGGTCACGGCACAAAAGTTGAAGATCTAGACCAACTTACATATGAAGATTTTGTTAATCAATTGAGCACAGAGCTGGAAAAAGATATGCGCAAGGGGCGAGAGATAGTGCTCGGAGGAATAAGTTTGGGGGGTCTATTATCATTAATATTAGCCTCAAAATATCCAGTTAGAGGTGTGTTTAATATTTCTTCTCCGTACGTGTTTAAATTTCCCTTTAACTTAATAGGACTGGAAACCTTGGGAAAATATAAAAAATACTGGAAAAAACTCAATGTCTCTACTCTGGAAAGGGAGCTACGTGAAGGATCATTCAGCTACCCTTATATGCACATAAATGGATTGAAGATAGTGAAGCGGGTAAACAAAGAATTAGAGAAAAAAATTGGTGAAATAACAATTCCGACTCTTACTATTAACTCAGCGCATGACAGCATCGTTCACAGGAGCTCTTTCAACAAGATACACACTAATCTTGGTAGCACCTTGAAAAAAGCAAAAATGTTTTCCATAAAACCACACAGTGTATTTTTTTCTCCGGAGAATGAACAGGTCTATAAAGAGATATTGAATTTCGTGGAAGGTGACAATATTTTTTCCAATTTGGTAAAACGACCAAAAAAAGTTGCAGCTATAATTCCTTCGTATGATGAAGGCGAACGAATCGGAGCGGTTTTAAAAGTAGTTACTGCTGTACCGAACATAGACGAGATTATCGTCGTTGACGACGGATCCACAGACAATACCGAATCGGTTGTTAAAAAGTTCAAGAGTGTACAGTATTTACGCAACGAAGCCAATATTGGCAAGGCGGGCTCAATGGAGAGAGCTGTTCAGTCAACTGACGCGGACATCATCTTCTTCTGTGATGCCGATGTCATAGGATTAACTCCAGAAATAGTGAAAAACATAATTTCTCCGGTAACTGAAGGCAAGTTCTCTATGTTTATAGGAATACGCGGAAATATGATGCAAAAAACTGTTCATCTCTTTGCCATAAATTCTGGGGAACGTGCTCTCACTCGAGAGGTTTGGGAGAAGTTGCCAGGCTACTTCAAGTATAAATATAGGGTGGAAGCCGGATTAAATTACTGGGTTAAAAAATATTTTAATGGTTTTGGTTACAAAACTTTCAACTACTCTCAGCCGATAAAGGAAAAGAAGTACGGTTTCATAAGAGGAACCATCTTGAGGTGGGGGATGAATCTCGACGTACTCTGGGCTTATTTTAGAGCAACTTTCGACAACAAGGATTAAAACACCGTGTGACCCTACCGGGAATCGAACCCGGCTTCCGAGCTTGAAAAGCTCGTGTCCTAACCGATAGACGATAGGGCCCTCTAAAATTTTCGGCGGAGGCGAGAGGATTTGAACCTCTGAGACCCTTGCGAGCCTGCCGGTTTTCGAAACCGGTGCCTTCAACCACTCAGCCACGCCTCCATTAAGAGCTCGCCTATACTAGCAAATTTAGCGAAAAATGTTAAGATTTTACCGTTCGCGCGGCTAGCTCCCCGCCCGAACGACCGAAGTCATTCGGTCGGGCGGGAGTTGGTGGTAAAAAGATGCTAACCGCGAGTAAATGCGCGGTTAGCTCAGTTGGTAGAGCATCCCCTTGACGTGGGGAGGGTCAGAGGTTCAAGTCCTCTATCGCGCACTCGATTTACCTCGCGCGTAGGTATAAATAAATATCTTCCAGAGCTTTGACGGCGTCACCCGAGGCAATATTGTTCTGGTGGAAGAGTCCGTCGGTTGAGTCACCAGCGGCCCAGAGCCCTGCTACTTCCGTTCTCTGGGTTCTCGGGTCAACAGGGATTTGGCCGTATTGATTTAATTTAACGAGATCTTTCGCGAAGCTCGTGGTAGGCATGAGCCCGATTTCGACGAAAATTCCGCCAACCGGAAGCTCTTCTGTCTTAGCACCCTTTTCATAAACTATTGATTCAACGAATTTAGTACCTTTTATTTCTTTGAGCACGACATCAGTCAGAGCTTTCATCTTCGGGTGGGAGAGCACTTTCTTCACGGTCACTTCGTCGGCCTTGAATTTGCTCCCTCGGTTGAAGAGAGTGACGGACTTGGCGTAGGCGAGGAGTTGGGCTGCCGTTTCAAACGCGGCGTTACCCCCGCCGATAACAGCGACGTCTTGATCCGCGAAGAGCGGCCCATCGCAGGAGGCGCAGTAGGTGATACCCTTATTTTCAAACTCCTTGGCGCCCGGTATCTCGAGCTTCTTTCTCGTGCTGCCGGTCGTTATAAGGACGGTTTGAGCCGAATAAGATCCTTTGTCGGTAGTAATCTTAAACCCGTCTCCGTCCTTAGAAATAGCCGTAACCCGCTCGCCACTTTTGACTTCAAGTGTCTCCGAAGCATAGGTGCGCAAGTGTTCCTCCAAGATTTTCCCGAAATCGGGACCGGAAATTTTTTTCGTCCCTATCCAGTTCTCGATGCCGACCGACTCGGTACTCTGTCCGCCGAAGGATTCGGTTATAAAAATAGTCTTTAGATGTTTGCGCGCGGCGTAGATACCGGCAGAAACTCCGGCGGGACCACCTCCGATTATTGTTAAATCGTAAATCATGAAGCAAGAAGTAAGTAGTATGAAGTAGGAATAACTAATTTAGAATAGCAAGAATAAGTTTCTCTTACTACTTACCTCCTGCTCCCTACTTCTATTTCAGTTTCGAGCGTCTGAGAAACGCGGGCACGGCAGACCAGTCATCGTCATTGTCTTCTACCGGAGGTGGCGGCGGGGGAGTCTGCTTGGCTTCGACTTTTTTATCGTGCGTTTCGGTAGCGGCTACCGGTCTTGCCGGTTCTTTGGCATAGGGCGCTTGGAAAAGTTTGCTTTTAGCCCTCTCTTCGTCGCCGGCGAAAGTCTGGAAAAGGGAAGTGGATTTCTTAGGATAATTGTCCGGGAAATTGGAGGCGATAACGGTGATTTTAACCTCGCCTTTTTTGAGTTTGTCGTTTCGGGTGGTGCCGAAGATAATCTTGGCGTTCTGATCGACCGACTCGGTAATAACCTTGGCGGCATCCTGTATTTCAAACATGGTGACATCGTCTCCGCCGGCGATGGAGAAGAGTACACCCTTGGCGCCGTTGATGGAGATTTCGAGCAAAGGCGAGCTGATGGCCGCTTTGGCCGCCTCAACCGCGCGATTGTCTCCCGAAGCGGAGCCAATGCCCATAAGGGCGGCACCGGCGTTTTCCATGACGGAGCGGATATCGGCGAAGTCTATATTGATAATGCCCGGGGTGGTGATGATGTCGGAGATGCCCTCAACCGCTTCTTTGAGAATATTGTCGCAGATGGCGAAGGCATTCTTGGCCGTCACTTCTTTATCTATAGTCTGAAGGAGTCTGTCGTTCGGAATAATGATGAGCGCATCGACGGCTTGCTTGAGTTCTTCAATCGCTTGCTCGGCGATTCTCATTCTCTGCTGGCCTTCGAAGAAGAAGGGCTTAGTGACCACGGCGACAGTGAGGCAGCCGTTTTCCTTCGCAACCCGGGCGATGACAGGAGCCGCGCCCGAGCCGGTACCACCACCCATGCCGCCGGCGATGAAGACCATGTCGGCGCCCTTAATGGCTTCCTGGATTTCTTCCTTAGTTTCCTCGACCGCGCGTTTGCCGAGTTCCGGATTCATGCCGGTGCCGAGACCTCGGGTCAAATTCTTGCCGATGTGGACCTTTTTCTTGGCGAGCGAGTGGTGGAGGTCCTGGACGTCGGTGTTCGCGGCGATAAAGTCAACGCCCTTAACCTTGGAGTTAATCATGTGGTTAACGGTATTTTTGCCGGAACCGCCGATGCCGATGACCTTGATTCTTGCGAAAGATTCAACCTCTGGTTTTATTTGGGGCATGCTTATATTCGTTAAGATGCGCCCATATTACCAGAGGAATCAGAGAAAAATAGTTGACAAATATTTTAAATTGTTATGGTAAAAACTGGTGAATCGAACGTTTCAAAAGGGCCAGCCAGTGCTTGCCGCGCTTGGTAATTTCGCGGTTTCTCGTGAGATCGGCGATATTCGAGCTGTCTTCGGCGGAGAGGCCGAAAAGGGAGAGACCGCAAGCTACCGCCCAAGTGCGGTTTTTTATCCTGCCCTCACTCGCCTCGCCGAAATAGACTTCGGCGAGCCCCGATGGCAGTTTCAGGGAACTTTCCGCGACGGTTTTAATGCCGGTGAGTGAGGCCGAGCCGCCGGCGATAATGATACCCGCGGGTAGGAGCGCATTCCTGCCGATTGCTTTGAGATGATTGTCGACGGAGCCGAAGACTTCGCGCAAGCGCGAGGCGATGATTTCTTCCAATTTCTTTTTGGGGTAAGAGAGTCCGCGGTCGTGACCGATTTTTAGTTCCTCGGCGTTCTCGGGCGAGATTTTAAGACCGAGGGCGATATCGTTCGTAATGTCATTGCCGCCAAATGGAAAGACCTCGAGAGAAAGGATGTTGTTGTTCTCGAAGACCATAACGGAGAGGGTCTCGGCCCCAAGGTCGGCAAGGAGACAGCCCGCCCGCTTCTGCTTTTTTGTCAGAGTGACGAGACTCTCCGCCAAGGGCGAGGCGACCACGTCGCTTACTTCGACGCCGGCTTCCTCGACCACGCTGAAAAGGTCGGCAAGGTGGTGCTCAAGGCAATTGATAAAAAGAGCTTTGACCTCAAGCTTCTGCGCCTTGAGTCCGAGGGCTTGGCCCCAGACCGTTTTACCGTCGATTTTATACTCGATGGGCGCAGTATTGAGAATTTTCCTGTTAATCGAGGCGGCCGGCGGGATGAGGGATCCGGCCGCCTCGGTCGCGGCCTCTATGTCCTTCTCCGTAATCTCCATATCAGCTCGGGAAATGGTGACGGAGCCCGTCGAGACGACACTCCCAAGCCCTATGCCGCCGAAGCCGACATACGCGTTTTTTACCTTGAGACCGGCGGTCTTTTCCGCCTGGCGGATGGCCACTTCGAGACTTTTAGCCGCCTCGCCGACGTTTGTGATATAGCCGCGATATACCCCCCGAGATTCGCTCGAGCCCGTGCCGATGATTCTTGGCGTGTTCTTGCCGTTGTCTTGGAAGATTTCGGCGATAACAACCCTAATTTCTGAGGTTCCGATGTCTATGCCCGTTGAGACTTGACGTGCCATATAGTAATTTTTTTTCTGTTCTCTCCATTTTACGCCCGTGTCGCATTCCTTTCAAATGAAGCAGACCGTGGACAAAGAGAAGTTTTACGAAATCTCGGTATGAGAGCCCGTAGCGCGGCGCCTCTTTTTCGGCCGTGATAAGGTCTATGAAAATTTCTCCGCTTTTCTTCGAGAGGGGGAAGGAGAGGACATTCGCCGGCTTATTTTTCCCCCGGTAAATTCTATTGAGACGGCGCGAGAGCTTGTCGTCCGCGAACACAAGCGAGAGCTCAAAATCTTTTCCCAGAACGCTCCTTTTCAGCCGTTCGAACGGTATAGAAAATTTGTTCTTCTTCGTCACTTAGCGGCGCCTCGAGGTCTTGCTAACTTCGGAAATTTTGCCGAGTCTCAAAAGTTCGTTGTAAAGTTCCTTCTTTTTAAGGAACGCGAGAGTTTTTGAGCGTCGGGTGTTTCTCGACGGAGTGCGCTGTGAATAGCGTTTGGTTCTGACTTTCGGCAAGACGCCCGAGGACTGAACTCGCTTGGTAAAGCGCCTTAAAACACCGAGATTGTTCTCGCTCGGTCCTTTGACCACTTCTATGTTGACGTTATCCGCCATATTCAGTCTCGGCACTCTAACACACGTAGCGCTTTCGGGCAAATGTTTAAAGAGCGACGCTCTTGAGGAATCGAGGCAAGTCGGTAACACTTACCGTGTCTTGTTCGCGAGTCGCGACATTCCGCACGGTCGCGGTATTCTCGAGCGCTTCTTTCTGGCCGATGATGATGAGGTAAGGCGCCTTCAAGCTTTCGGCGTGCGATAGTTGCACCCCGAGCTTATCTTTGCCGAGGAGGTGGTAGAGAGGGATTCTATGGGAGCGCAGAAGCTCTATTATCGGGAGCACTCTTGTCTTAGCTTCACGCCCGAGTTGGATAAGATAAAATTTCGGTTTCGGCAGTTTTTTATAAGTTCTTTTTTCGCCGTCTTTTCCTTCCGAGAAAACATTGACTCCGGCAATCGGAATTTCTTTGCGCAGACCCAAGAAACGCCCGAGTCTCGAGTAGCGATAACCGACCGCAAGCGTGTTGTCTTTGTCCTCAACGGTATTTTTTACGGCAAAGATGGTGTGGGAAGAATGGTTTTTCTCTCCGACGAGCCTCGGAGTAAGTCTAAATTCGACCCCCAGGGCCTCGATGTACTCAAGCACTTCTTTAAAGTGGGCCCGACTTTGGGCCGAGAGAAAGGTTATGGAGGAAGGTGCCGTCTCGACGAGGGGAATAATTTCGGCGCGCTCGAGCCTGAAGAGACTGAAAACGTCTTTTCTTATCGACCGCCTCAGCTCATCATCGAGATTGATTCCGGATTTTTTCACATGATTCAAAAGCTCTCTTTCATAATTGTTGATCGATTCTTTGTCGCCAATGCAGTTGATCTCGACCCGAAGATTTTTGTAACCCTCTTCGGCAAGGATAGAGAGCGTCGCCCTGATGAGAGTGGCCTCCGCTATAGCCGAGAGCGAACCGACAAAGTGGAGAGCATGACTGCCGAATTTCCTACGGGCGGCCTGTTTCTCGTAGATGAACGCCGTCGGGTGGTTAAGAGCCCTGGCCGTGGTCTCAACGTAATTTCTGAGAACGGCCAGCTTTTCACCCGCGTCGTAGTGCGGATGTTCAATGCAGTCGGTGGCAAGTTCCAGATCGCGCCTGGTTACTTTCGGCGCCGCTGTCGGTACAAATCCGAAGTAATGCGCCACGACCAAAGCTCTGTCGAACTCGGTCAAAACATTTTTCGGATAAGTATTAGTTTTCGGCATTGTTTGTTTGGTAGACCTCCGAGTAGTCACCGGGAAAGACTCCTGGCGGGAAGAATCTAATTATCGGGCGGCCGATGATATTTTCTTCCGGTACGGCGCCCCAGACGCGCGAGTCAGCGCTCGAAGGTCGGTTGTCGCCGAGGACGAAATATTCGTTCGGACCGAGTTTTTGGAGGTAATTGTCCTTCTTGGTTAGCTTGATATAAGACTCTTCAAGTAAAAATCCTCGAGGATACTCGGAGTTTATAATACTGACCTTGCCGTCCGAGATGACCACAGTTTCCTCTGGCAGCCCTATAATCCTTTTAATAAAGGACTTTTTTGGGTCCTTGGGATATTTGAAGATGATGACCTCACCGCGGACCGGGGTTTTAAATTGGTAGGAGAGCTCGTCGACTATCAGGTAGTCCCCGGACTCGAAGGTCGGGTCCATGGAGGTGCCCTCAACGATAAAGGGCTGGGCGATGTAGAGCCGGAAGGGGACGACCACCACGACCGAGATGAGAAGGAGTTTAATGAGCTCTTTCCAAAAATTGGAATCCATAATTTTTAAGAATTGTATTATTTAATCCTATTTGACACAATAGCGGCATGTATATCGTCGTGGGTTTAGGTAATCCGGGAGAAAAGTACGCGCACACCCGTCACAACGCTGGGCGCCTGGCCGAAGAATTTATCTCTAATGCCGACAAAGTAAAGGCAAAATTCCTTTTCTCGGATACTTTTATGAATAGGTCGGGCAGTTTTGTTTCTAAATTTGTAAAACCCGCCCGCCCGAACGGTCGTTCGGGCGGGAGTAAGAAGGCGGCCGAGAAACTTGTCGTGCTCTACGACGACCTGGACTTGCCTCTGGGTCGCCTTAAGGTCTCTTTCGGCCGCTCTTCCGGCGGGCACAGGGGAGTCGAGTCGGTCATCCGCGCGCTTTCGACCGAGAACTTCATCCGTATCAGAATCGGCATCGCTCAGGCAACCCCCTCTGGCAAAATTAAAAAACCGAAAGGGGAAAAAGCCGTGCTCGATTTTATTTTAGGCGAATGGCGTCCCGCCGAGGAAGCGATCCTCAAAAAAGTTTTTAAACGGGCCTTGGAAGCTCTTGAGACGATTGTCGTCGAAGGTCGCGAGACCGCGATGAACCGATTTAATTCACTCGGCTAACTTTCCTTTTATTTTTTGTCTACGAACGAGAGGGCCATCTTCTGCTCCTTGGGGTCAAACAACGTTATCTTGAAGTTGTAGACCTTGCCCATTTCGAGTTTCTCGCGCAATTTTTCTTCCGAGCCGAATTCGGAGAGATGGACGAGTCCCGCGACCCCTTCTTCTATGGAAGCCAAGGCGCCGTATTTGTTGAACTTGATGATAATACCCTGAACAGTGTCGTCTTTCTTGTATTTTTTCTCCGCTTCGCGCCAAGGATTTTCCTTAAGAGCCTTAATCGAGAGGGAAATCTTGTCATCCTTGATTTCAATTACCTTAACCCTGACCTTCTCGCCGATTTTAAACATAGTTTTCGGATTCTCAACGAGTCCCCAGTCGATTTCCGAGATGTGGACGAGACCCTCAAGCCCTTCTTCAAGTTTAACGAAAACACCGAAGTCGACGAGACCCGTAACCTCTCCGGTAAGTTCGTCGCCGAGAGCGTATCTCGCCACGATATTTTCCTTATCTTTCGTTTCAGGATTTTTTTCAGAGAAAATCAGCTTGCCCTCCTTGGGATTGGCGCCAATAATCGTGACGGGTAACTTCTCGCCGACGAGTTTCTTGAGTTCGTCAAGAATTTTGTCCTTGTCGCCGTCGGAGACTCTCGGATAGTGCTCCGGCTTCAGTTGGGACGCCGGCAGGAAGCCCGAGATACCCTGCCAATTTATGATTAGGCCTCCCTTATTGGCGTCAACGACCGAGAGTTCGAAGACTCGTTTCTCGCGGATTGCTCCTTCTGCCTCGCTCCAGATGAGGGCTTGGCGGGCCTCCTTGAGAGAGATTTCTATATAGCCGTCTTTACCGCCGAGACCGACGACTTTGCCGGCGACGATGTCGCCGACGTTTATCTTCTTTATGATGTCGCGGGCGTTGATAAATTCGCGCCCATAGATAATACCCGTGCCGAAAGGAGGCAGGTCTATGTAGATCGCTCCTTTATCAATACTTATAACCGGACCTTCAACCAGGTCGTCGACCGCCGGTGGTTTAGGAAGCCCAGCGAGAAATGCTTCTCGCTCTTTATTTTCTTCTATCATGAGTTTTACCCTCTCCGGTCCGCCGAATCTCTTTCCTTAGGTGCCTCGATTCTCGGCGGGTTTAACGGTGATGGGAACTATTAAGGAACGGGAAAATCTTATCAAAAAGCGCTGGTAAAAGCAAGAAAAATATGCTAAAATAAGAGTTAAATGATAGTGAGCTACCACGGCGCCGAGTGCTTCAAGATTTCGCAAGGAGACACGACCCTCGCGCTCAACCCCATCTCAAAAGATTCGAAATTTAAACCGACCAGGTTCGGTGCCGACGTTACCCTGATTACCACGAACCTTCCGGACTTCAACGGCCGCGACCAAACCTCGCGCGGCGATAAGGGCTCCTTCGTCATAGACGGTCCGGGCGAGTACGAGATAAAAAATATCTTCATTAAAGGTTTTCTTTCCGAGGGGCCGGATAAAAAAAAGAACACCATCTACCTGATTTCTTTCGAAGGGATGAACATCTGCTTCTTGGGCGCCTTGGCAAACCAGACCTTGTCGGAGGAAATCCTTGAGAGCATGGAAGACGTCGATATCCTCTTCACGCCGATAGGTGACGGCGGCACGATTGATCCGGTTGCGGCTTATAAGCTTGCGGTCACGCTCGAGCCCTCGGTCATTATTCCGATGTATTATTTGAAACCGGGTCTCGAAAAGTTTATAAAAGAGGGCAGCGACACGAAGGTGGTACCCATAGACAAGCTTGTGGTCAAGAAAAAGGACCTTGAGGGCAAAGAAGGGGAAATTATAATTCTTAAGGAAGAGTAATCGGCCGAAAATGAGAAGATATATTCAAAAGTTGCGCCAAAAACCGGATCACCACAAAAGAAATTTTGCCTTTCTTGTTTCCGGCACGGTAACGCTCATAATTTTCGGCGTCTGGTCGGCCGTGAATTTCGGCGGCGAGACCAAGCTTGCGGACGAGAGCGGCAGTCGCGTCACGGGAGAGGTGAGTCCTCTCGAATCGATGAGGATGAACCTCGGCTCAAGTATCGAGGCGGTAAGGAGCGGCATTGGCGGGATAAAAGACGGGGTGGAAGATATTAATCTCCAACTTGAATATGAAGAGATGAGGAACAAAGCCCTTGAGAGCTATGAGTAACAAAGAAGAAGGCAGAATCGTAAATAGAGCCATCACGGCCGAGATGAAAGAGTCGTTCATCGACTATGCTATGTCGGTTATCACCGACCGCGCCCTGCCCGACGTGCGCGACGGTCTGAAGCCCGTCCATAGAAGAATTCTCTACGCCATGAACGAAATCGGGCTCTCCGCCTCCGCCAAAACGAAGAAATCGGCCACCATCGTGGGAGACGTTCTCGGTAAGTACCACCCGCACGGCGACACCTCGGTCTACGACGCCATGGTAAAGATGGCCCAGGATTTCTCCATGCGCTACCCCTTAGTTATCGGACAGGGCAACTTCGGTTCCATCGACGGTGACAGCGCCGCGGCTTACAGATACACGGAGGCTAAGATGAGTCGCTTGGCGGCCGAGATGCTCAAGGACATAGAAAAGGAGACAGTCGACTTCCGTCCCAACTACGACGGCACCAAGAGCGAGCCCACGGTCCTCCCCGCGGCCGCTCCGAACCTCCTTTTGAACGGTACTCTGGGTATTGCGGTCGGGATGGCGACCAACATCCCGCCGCATAACCTCACCGAGGTTGTCGATGCGGCAATCCATCTTGCCGACAAGCGCGATGCCACGACCGAGGACCTTCTGGAGTTCATCAAGGGGCCAGACTTCCCGACCGGCGGCATCATTTTCAATGAAAAAGACATTCACCACGCCTACGCCACGGGCCGGGGACCGATCGTCGCGCGCGGAGTGGCCGAGATAACCGAGACCAAGTCGGGCCAAGCCCAGATTGTGATTAGCGCCATCCCTTACCGCGTCAACAAAGCCGACCTGATAGAAAAAATTGCCGACCTGGTGCGTGAGAAAAAAGTTGAAGGCATTAAGGGTCTCCGCGACGAGTCGACCAAGGACGTGAGGATTGCCATAGACCTTAAAAACGGCAGCCAGCCGCAAAAGATTTTAAACTCGCTCTACAAACATACCCAGCTCGAAGACACCTTCCACCTCAACCTCGTTGCCCTCGTTGACGGCGTGCCCCAGACCCTTTCTCTCAAGAGCATGCTCGCGGAGTTTCTCAAACACCGCGACCTTGTCGTCAAACGCCGCACCACCTATGACATCACCCGCGCCGAAGAGCGCGAACACATCCTCTTGGGCCTCGTCAAAGCGCTCGACAATATTGACAAGGTCATCAAGCTCATCAGGGCGTCAAAGACCGTTGATGATGCCCGTGCCGGCTTGAGGAAAGAGTTTAAACTTTCCGAACTGCAGGCCAACGCCATTCTCGAGATGAAGCTCCAGAAGCTTGCCGGCCTCGAGCGCCAAAAGGTCGAGGACGAACTTAAGGAAGTGCAAGCTTTCATAAAGGAGATGAAGGAACTTTTGGGTTCACCCGCAAAAATTCTTAAGGTCATCAAAGCCGAGCTCGAAGAACTCAAGAAAAAATACGGCGATGAGCGTCGCACCAAGGTGGTCAAGGGTGGGGTGAAAATTCTTTCGGTCGAAGACCTCGTGCCCGAAGAGGACAATGCCCTGGTCCTTACCTCCGGCGGCTACATCAAGCGCACCAATCCGGACGAATACCGGCGCCAGAAACGCGGCGGAGTCGGTGTGGTGGATCTTGATACGAAGGAAGAGGACTTCGTCACCAATTTCCTCACCGCGAGCACTCACGCCAATCTTCTTTTCTTCACCGACCGCGGCAAGGCCTACCAGATAAAGATGTTTGAGATTCCGGAGGGGAAGCGCGCGACGAAGGGTAAATCGATAATGAACTTTATCTCCTTGGTCGAGGGTGAAAGGGTAACTTCAATTCTCGCCATGCCCAAGCTCTCCGAAAGCGCGGGCCACTCGCTTTTCATGGTGACGGAAAACGGCACTTCCAAACGAGTGGCGGCCAAGAGTTTCCAAGACGTCCGCGCCTCGGGCATCATCGCGATAAAGCTCGCGCCCAAAGACAAACTCATCTCGGTTGAACTTGTTAAAAAGGGTGACGATATCTCTATTGTTACGAAGGAGGGCCAATCAATAAGGTTTAAAGAATCGGCGGTGCGCGAGATGGGCAGAGCGGCGGGCGGCGTCCGGGCGATAAAACTCGACAAGGGTGACCTGGTCGTCGGCGCGCACGCCATAGACGAGAGAACGCGCAAGGGGCACCTCTTGGTGATCTCGGCAAACGGTTACGGCAAACGCACCGAACTAACTGAGTACAAAGTTCAGGGCAGGGGAGGCTCCGGCGTTCTTACTTCAAAAGTAACTTCAAAGACGGGTCAGGTTATCGCTTCCCAAGTGGTGACGGAAGAAGAAACGGAAGTCATGGCGATATCCAAAAAGAGCCAAGTGGTACGGGTCGACCTCAAAGAAATTCCCGTGCTCGGACGCCAGACTCAAGGCGTGCGTATCATGAAGCTCCGCGAAGGCGACACTATTGCTTCTCTTATTTGCCTCTAAAAGTTATTCGTTGCGGAAGGTCGCTTCTCTCGGTAGACTAATTAGTAAGCTATGTCAAAGTTCCAGATAATTCTCATGGCGGTCTTCGGTGCCTTTATCGTCATCGCCGTGATTATTTTCTCCACCTATCGCGGCGCCTCCGGCGGTGAGACCACCATCACGATTTGGGGCGACATACCCTCATTCGACTTCGGCCAACTCTTAAATACCCCCGCCTTCTCCGAGTCGAGAACCTTCTCGGTTGCCTACCGTGAAGTGCCTTTGGCCTCGATAG
>JBASCT010000022.1:0-71477 GCA_049651785.1 Minisyncoccia bacterium | reverse complement strand
GAAAACTTTATCTCCTTGGTCTCGCCGGGAGAACCAAGAAGCACGGTGCGGATGTTGCGAACCGTTTCCCCGCCAGACTTAATAACGCCGAGGTTGTCCCGAGTGTAAGTCAGAGCTTCTACGGTATTCTCGGGATTCCGACTGCCGGAAGGGTGCTGGACCGTGAGTTCCGCGAACTCCAAATCGGCATTATTGGTGTTCGTGATCCCAACCCCGAGCTCGAGGACACCTCCGGCCAAAACTGTGGCTGGTCCCAGAACATTGATATCGACATTTTTGGAAGAAATAAACGTGCTCTTGCCGAAAAAGACGAAGCCCGCTACCCCTACCGCCGCGATGAAAAATATCAGGGCGAAAATAAAAATCTTTTTGACGAATGGGTGAGGTTTGGTGCCGGCAATTTCGTGCTTCAGCATTTCGTCAAGATCGGGGGTCTGCCACTTCTCTTCGACGCTCGAGGAATCGAAGCTTTTAACGGGCGATCTTTTGTTCGAGGGTTCGCGATACTTTGTTCGCGAGTAGAGTTTTTCGTTTAGCTTGTCGAGTCTGTTCTTGTCTTCTTCCATGTGGCTAGATTATAACACTTATGAGCCGAGTTGGCTTGATTGTATTCCCTGATTTATGGCTTTGATTAATGACTTTTTAGATTCTGAGACGGCCTTAAGAGTCTCGGCGGTCAGGTTGCCCTCGAGGAGTGGTCCGAACTCCTCTTCGGCCGACAGATAACCGAGGTTAAAGAGAATTCTTGCCGCCAGAAGGATTTCGACCGATTCTGGGTCAAGGGCGGGGATATTCCCTTCGACAATGAGTTCGGCGACCGCCGCAATGTCTTCGAAGAGCTCCAAGTGTTTCTCCTCGCCCGCCACAAGTTTTTCCAAGAGAGAAAAGTTCTTGGCAAAGGCGAGAAAGAGCTCGGGGGTCTCGGACAATCGGGTTTCGAGGTTGTAAACGAGTTCGGCCGAAGTCAGTCGCCAGTATTCTCTGCCGCGCACGAGAGAAACCGTGGCGAGAGAAAACGGTTCCAAGTGGCCGCGCAGTTTCGATAAATCTTTGCGCACACCCGTAGCGGAGGCGCGCACGAGCCCAAGATCTTTCGTAAAAATGGTGTAGACCCTGTCCGCCTCACGCGCGGGTCGCTCGCCCAAAACGATGCCTCTGGTGGTATAGATATGATAAGACACTAGAGCTTAAGCTTTGTATTCGTAATCCTTTCTAACTCGGCGGTGTGTTTTCTGAAAAATTCTTTTTCACTATCGGGGGGTGCAAATTCCATCGAATCTTTTGGCCTAAGGCCTTTCTTTTTGCGCTCGTCCTGGATGGCTCGCAGAGCATCGCGCACCTTACCCTCTTCAAGAAGCGTTTCGTCGATATTGGTGTCGAGTTCCACTCCATCAATCTCGGCCTGCGTTACAGATTTAACATTAATCTCGTCTTTGATGAGCGAAAGATAATCCTCTCCAAGACCTCCGACCCGCGCTCTCAATGCCGGGAGGGGTTGCCTGACTTTTATATTGGCTTTCGCCCGAGCTTCAAGAGCCAAGGATACGATGTGCCTCGTTCTCTCCATCTTTTGGAGCAAATTCTTGTTGGACTTGTTGCCAAAAAAAGACCAGAAAGAAGAGATTTTTCCGGGCCAGACGGAAAGATGCACGCTCTCCGGCTCACTCGGGCTTTTGACGGCGCTGTAAATATCTTCGGCGATAAATGGCGTTATGGGGGCGACAAGCTGTGCTAGAGTCTTAAGAACATACCTTGTGGTCGCAATGGCAAAATTCCGGTCGGCCAAATCATCGCTTTTAAATCTCTCCCTCGAGCGCCTGATATACCAGGTTGAGAAGTCGGAGACAAAGTCCCGTACGGGTCTCGTCGCCGCGACCGTGTCGTATTGATCAAAGCCTTTTGTAACAGCCGAAGCGAGCTCTTCAAGACGAGCGAGAATCCACTTATCCAGAATGTTGCCGCTTTTTTTAGGATCAACTTCAATCTGGCTCTCGGCATACATCTCATAAAATTTGAACGAGTTCCAAAGAATATTGATTATTTGATTATGGACCTGTCTTACTTCTTCGTCGGAGAAGCGGACATCTTCGGCGCGCATCACGACGCTTGAGAGCAGGTAATAACGCAGGGCGTCGGCACCGAATCGGTCGAGATTCCTCATCGGGTCGGTGTAATTCCCTTTCGACTTGCTCATCTTCTCGCCATCCTCGGCTAAGATATTGCCCGTCGTCACAACGTTTCTAAAGCTCGGGCTGTCGAAAAGCAGGGTGGCGACCGCGTGCATGTAATAAAACCAGGTGCGGGTCTGGCCGATGTACTCGGCGATGAAGTCCCCGGGAAAACGTTTCTTGAACTCGCTCTCGTTTTCCATCGGGTAGTGATACTCGGCGAAAGGCATGGAGCCCGACTCCACCCAGCCGTCGATAACTTCACTTATGCGCTTTAGGGGTAAATTATCTTCCGAGACAAGTTCGAGCTCGTCGATATAGGGTCTGTGCAAATCAAGTTCGTAAAGCTCGTTATGCGAAAAGGGAACGAACTTAATCTCTTTAAACCCGCTGGTGTGAAGCATCTCCTTCTCGTTGAAGATATCACTCTTTAGACCGAGGGCTACCCGCTCAAGCACCCAGAGCGGCTCGCCATGAGAAACTATGAGAATATTTTTGCCTTTATGAGTTTTATCAATCTCGAAAAGAAATTCGCCCACGCGCTTGCGCACGGGCTCGACGCCGGATTCGTTGTGCTCATGCAGTCGCTCGTCGATCGCGACGGCTGCCTCGGCGAGATTGTGAATCTTTCTCACAATTTCCGCCGTCTCTCTGGTGCGCAGGAAGGGCGAGGTGAAGATAAGGTCGATTGGCCCGAGCTTGCGCGCGGTGGCAGCAGCGCCCTCCTTGCCTCTGTCAGTCATGTAATTGTTCGGATCGCCGTAAAGGTCGTCAACACCCTGCGCGTTGCTTAGGGCTTCGCCATGGCGCATTATCACGTAGCGATTGCCACTTTTCTTGGTGAATTTTTCCAACTCCTTTGTGGAACTAATGACATAAACCTTGCCGGCACTGTCTTTCCAAATCGGCAGGGGGGAGGCCCAGTAGCGGTTGCGCGAGATAGTCCAATCGGGGGCGCTCTCGACATTGTTCAAGAACCTGCCGTGCTTTAAGTGCTCCGGTATCCAGTTGATTTTCTCGTTGAGTTCCACCATTCTCTGCTTCTTTTTTTGGATATCTATAAACCAGGAGCTCAAAGCGTTGTATAAGAGAGCCGTGCCGCAACGGTGGCAATGCGGGTATGAGTGGGTATTCATTTCGCGCTTAAAGAGGAGTTTCCTTTTCTCCAAGTCTTCTTTAATGGCTTTCTCGGCCTTTTTGAAATATTCCCCTTGGATAAATTGGGGTGCCTCGCTGTTGAAGTGGCCCGCCGAGTCCAAAAGCGGCACCATGGGGAGCCCGAGTTTGAGTCCCAGCTCATAGTCGTCTTCGCCGTAAATTACCGCCGTGTGAACAACGCCCGTCCCCTCTTCGGTATTCACGAAATCGGCCGGAGCGACAAACCACTTCTTTTTCTGCGCCTCTCTTACCGCCGGAATTTCAAAGAGCGGTTCATACTCCATGCCGAGAAGATCTCTGCCTTTAAGTTCGGCGACGATTTCGTATGGCCGGTCGATGACAGAGAGCCGTTCTTTGGCAAGAATCAGGGTCTCGGGACCGACCTTAATTTCGACATAATCAATATTTTCACCGACGGCCAGGGCAACATTTCCCGGCAGAGTCCAGGGTGTCGTCGTCCAGGCCAATAGATACGCCTCTTTAGTGTCCTTAACCTTAAACTTTACGTAAACAGACTCCTCGGTAACATCTTTGTAACTCTGATCCATGGCAATCTCGGCCTTAGCGAGAGGTGTTTCGCAACGCGGGCAGTAGAGAAGCACCTTGCGTCCTTCGTAAAGAAGCCCCTTGTTGTAAATTTCTTTTAGAGCCCACCAGACACTCTCGATGTAGGAGTTGTCCATCGTCTTGTAAGAATTGTCATAGTCGACGAAGCGGCCGACCCGGTCCACGAACACTTTCCATTCATTGGCGAAACGGAGCACGGAGTCTCGGCAGGCGCGGTTAAACTTCGCGATACCCATCTCTTCGATTTCTTTTTTGTTCTTGATGCCGAGCTCCTTCTCGACCATATTCTCTATCGGCAGGCCGTGACAGTCCCAGCCCCAGCGTCGGCGCACGCGGAAGCCCCGCATAGTTTTGTAGCGCGGAATAGCGTCCTTGATTATTGAAGAGAGTAAACTGCCGTAGTGCGGCAGGCCAGTGGCGAACGGCGGTCCGTCGTAGAAGACGAACTCGCCTTTAGGAGCTTTTTTAGCGAGCGTTTTCTCGAAGATTTTCTTGTCTTTCCAGAACTGGAGAACTCTTTCTTCCCGCTCGGCGCGTTCTGACTTATCGCTCATATAGAGCGTATTTTAGCACTTTTTAGAGTCTTTCGGGCGCGGGGATGCCGAGAATTTCAAGGCCGTTTTTCATTACGATATTGAACGCTTTCACGATAGCCAGGCGATACGGCGCCTCGGGTGAGTCGCCAATCACTTCTTCGTGCGCGTAGAAATTATTAAAACTCGAAGCAAGCTCTGTTAGATAGGTGGCGAGATATTGCGGCGCGTACTCCTTGCCCGCTCGCTCAATAATTTCAGGAAAACGATACAGCAATTTTTCAATCTCGTGATTTTTTTCTCTCGGCGCTTTAATATCTGGTTTCTTCTCGGCTTTTTCAAGAAGGGAGTTGCTTCTCGCGTAAGCGTATTGAAGGTAAACTCCCGAGTCACCTTCGACCGAAACCGATTTGGCTATATCGAAAATTATGTCGCTCCCTATCGCCTGTCTAAGAATCATGTACTTTATGGCGCCGATAGCGACGCGCTCATCGTCTTTCACCTTCTTTTTCACCTCGTTGATAAGTGCCTCGGCGGTGATAATATTTCCTGTTCTTGAAGACATTTTAGTGTCGGAGAATCGGAGCATGCCGTGCGGAATATGCTTTGTTTTCTTGGCCAAATCGGGCAAAACGAGCTTCATCGCCTCAAGCACTACTCGGAAATAGTCTTTTATTTCGTTCCCCGTCACAATGACAGATAAATCGTACGGATATTTTTCGTACTTAAGTTTGGCATTACCCAAATCTTTAGCTTCATAGGTTGGTAGTCCTTGAGAATTTATAAATACGCGGGTGTGAGAGCCCTTGAAGACGATTGCACCTTCTGATTTTTCGAAAACCTTGCCGACATTTTCTTCAACCATCTTTTTGCCAATTTCCCCTGTCTCCGATTCAAAAAAGTAGTAATCAAATTTCGCTCCAAGTTTTTTGTAAATGTTTTCAAAATAAAACAGACTGTCTCTTCGACCTTTCTCGTAAATTTTATTTATTTCCTCATCGGTTCTGTTGTAAATTTTTCTGTTTATGTCTTCTATTTCTTTTTTCGCCTTCTCGTCTCTCTCGTACGCCTCGTTGCCGAAAACGTAAGGATTTTCCGCGCCCCGCATAGCGGCCCAAATGGCCTTGGCGACATGCAGGCCGACGTCGCCCTGATAATTCGCTTGCTTCACTTCAGCGCCGTTCCACTCAAAGACCTTCGAGAGCGCCGTGCCTAAGACACACGGCATCAGGTGGCCGATGTGAAATTCCTTAAAGGGGTTAGGATCGGTATGCTCGACCATTATTTTGAAACCCTTAGCGTGCTCACTCCTGCCAAAATTCTCACCCTCCTTTATAATTTCGGCAAGACTTTTCTTAAAAAATTCTTTGGAGAGATAGAAGTTTATGAACCCGGGACCCGCAAGCTCAATTTTCTCTACCTCGCTCGGTTTGTGTTTATTTAAATACTCTAGAAGTTCTTCTTTGTGCCCATATTTAATGGCGACATTCGTCGAATAGTCTCCATTTTTAGAATCGGACGGGTGCTCCAAGATAAAGTCGGCATCTTTGACGCCCAGTTTATCGAGAGCTTCTTTTAAAGTTTTTTCGAGCTTCTGACGCACTTTCTCATAATACCCGAAATACCATATAATGGCGAAATGGCACTATCCGACAGGAAGATTCTTGAAGAAATGAATCGAGGAGATATAGTTATTTCTCCTTTCAAAAAAGAAAATCTTGCCACCTCAAGCTACGACGTAACGCTCGGCGAATACTACTTCCGCGAACAAGCGCCCAAGTATGACCATAACATCTACAACATCTGGTCGAAGACCCACACCGACCACGTCTGGGGATTGAGACCAAAGCGCGCCGAGCGGGCTAGGGAGGTGTTCAAAAAATTTAAATTCGAATGGGACGGGATAAAACCGTCGGACAGAGTTATCCTTCTCCAGCCCGGAGAGACGATTCTTGCGCACACAAACGAATTTATCGGCGGGAAAGATCACATCACCACCATGATGAAGGCGCGCTCTTCTATGGGGAGAAACTTCGTTGAGGTTTGCAAGTGCGCCGGCTGGGGAGACGTCGGCTTCTTCAACCGTTGGACCATGGAGATTACCAATAATTCGAGAAAATATGCGATTCCCCTCGTCGTCGGGCGACGCATCGCGCAAATAATCTTTTTTGAAACGGGACCGATTCTCAAAAGCGATTATACGGAACTAGGCAAGTACCAGGCTTCAAAAAATCTCCGTGAGATGAAGAAGGGCTGGAAACCGGAGAGCATGCTCCCCAAACTTTACCGGGATCGCGAGATAAAAAAGAAAGCCTGAACCATATGGTTCAGGCAAGAAACGGAGTGACGGCCTTGAGAACGTCTTTAAAGACTTGGTCAATCGGGCGATTGGCGTCGATTATCGCCGTGTGGGTCTCGTCTTCGACGAGCTTGAGAAAGTCGTGATAACCGTCTCGCACATCGGCGTGGAACTCGATATCGCGCCTATCGAAATGATTGCGCTCTCCCCTCGCTTTGGCCCGACGCAAACCTTCCTCGGGTTCAACATCAAGAAGAAGATAGAGCGAGGGTTTAATCGGCACAACAATTTCTCTCAATAGCCAGAAAGGCTCTCTGAGTTCGTCGTTTTCCTGAGCGTACACCTGATACGCCCAAGAGGAGAAGTCGAAGCGGTCAGAGACAACATGCTTGCCCGAAGAAATTGCCGGCTTTATCGTATTGTAGCTATGATCGCGTCTTGCCGCCGAGAAGAGAAGGAGCATTGTCGCCGCGTCAGCCATCTTGCCTTTATCAGACAGGATGAGTTTCCTGATATCGTCGGCGAAAATCGAGCCGCCCGGTTCTCGTGTGAAAAGAACTTTGGGCGGAGGAAAAACGGCTTTCAATCTTTGAAGAATGGTCCCCTTGCCGGCTCCCTCGCCACCATCGAGGACGATGAAATTGCCTTGCTTCACTAGTCTCACCTCCTTTGCCTCGGCTAAGAGTAGCCAAGAATTTATTTAAGTCAATCTTGACTCTCGAGAAGAGAAGAATAGTATGGGCGCCAGAACAACTTGTTCTTAGGAAACAAAGGAGTCTTTGTGCCGAAGTATTTTGTGGATCCCACTCTCGCGTGGCCTCGCCACCATCCGAAAGTCTTCACCACCAAAGCTGGAACCCGTTACTTGAAGGAGCCCGGTGCCGCCGTGGTCGGACAGACCATGACCAACATTGACGGCATCGCAGAGTTTCTCGAAGAGTTCGGGTTCGATGGTTATCTCCTCGACCCAACGCTCATCCCGAGCGGCGAAGCCATCACCAAGGTCGGCGGCCAGATCTGCTATATGAGTCTAGGCGAGAAACGGACAAAGAACGAAGGGGCCTCGAAGTATTTCGAACACCTCAAGGAGTCGGGGCATGGCTCGGTTCTCGAGCACGCTTCTGCTTCCGTTCTCGTCTACGGTGTAAGCCGGAGTCTCACGCACGAGCTGGTGCGTCACCGGGCGGGTACCGCTTTCTCACAACTCTCCCAGAGGTACGTCTCGGGAAAGCTCGTGCGCTTCGTCGAGCGGCCGGAATATCAGAACGACGAGGCGCTTCACAGTCGCTTCGAGGACTGGATTGATCTGTCGGCTCGAGAATACGAAGAGCGGGCTTCTCTGCTTCTCCTTAAGCAGGAGCGTGGAGACGAAGATATGTCCGCCGAGCGCAAGACCGATGCGAGGAAGAGGGTCAATCAAGCGGCCCGCTCGTGCCTGCCGAACGAGACCGAGACCATCGTTCTTTTCACCGGCAACACCCGGGCCTGGCGCCACATCTTCGAGATGAGAGCGTCCGAGGGCGCCGAAACGGAAATTCGCGCACTCATCTTTCTTTGCTTCACTCTCCTCAAGAAGGTCTGGCCCGTGCTCCTCGAGGATTACGAAGAAGTAACCTTGGGTGACGGGACCAGAGCGGTCAAGACCAAGTACCGCAAGGTCTGAAACTCAAAGCCCCGTGACGCATGCGTCACGGGGCTAATTTTTTCCTACTAAAACCTTTATTTTATATCGACCCCCATGCTTCGAGCTGTGCCGGCGATAATTTTTTCAGCCGCCTCTTGGCTCCCTGCGTTTAAATCGGGCATCTTTTTCTCGGCGATTTCTTTTAGTTTCACTTTTGAAAGGGTGCCGATTTTAGAAGTGTTCGGCGTGCCGGAACCTTTTTCTTTCCCCAGCGCCTTAAGAATCATGGCCGAGGCGGGTTCGGTTTTATAGGTCAGAGAATATTTCTTGTCCTCAAAGACGTGAACGACTGTCGGTACAATCTCGCCCTTGCGGTCTTTAGTCTCGTCGTTAAAGCGCTTAACAAATTCTCCGATGGGAATACCCGCACCGCCCAAGACGGGACCCAATTGCTGACCGGGCACGGCTTGTCCGCCGGGGATCTGGAGTTTGAGAATTTTTACGACTTTTCTAGCCATGGTTTTAGGAAACTACAATACTTCAAATTTTTTTGACTTGCAAGAAATCAAGCTCAACGGGTGTTTCTCGACCGAACATGTTGACGAGGACCTTAACCTTGCCCCGCTCTTCGTCAATGTCGGAGACTTTGCCTTCAAGTTCCTTAAATGGTCCGTCAACGACAAGGACGGCGTCATTTTCCTGAAGATTGATGGTGTGCATGACCTTGTCGGCAGACATTCTGGCGAAAAGTGAGTCAACCTCTTTCTTATCTATTGGCACAGGGAAAACTCCGGAACCGACGAAGCCGGTTACGCGCGGAGTGTTTCTGACCACGTACCAGGAATCGTCCGTCACAATCATATCGACGAGAATATAGCCCGGGTAGATCTTCTCCTCTTCCTCGACCCGTTTACCGCCTTTGATTTTTATTTTCTTTTCGGTCGGGACAATAACATTAAAGATTTTGTCCTCCATGCCGAGTGACTCTATGCGTTGCTTGAGGTTTCGCATCACGGCATTCTCATACCCCGCGTAGGTATGAATAACGTACCAATTTCGGCCTTCGGAGAGCTGTTGCTTCGTCATTTTATTTATAGTGAGCTTATCGAACTAGAGAATGAACTTTTTAAGAATCTGCGAAAAGAGAAAGTCGAAAAAGCCGAGATAGGCGGCGGCCAGAAGGGAGATGGCAATGACTCCCACGGTAAAGGCGATGGACTGACGCCTCGTTGGCCAGGAGACGTGTCTTAGCTCCTCGCGAGTCTCTTTGAGATAGTCTGTTAGTCGTGACATTGCTGTTACAAAAAACACCCCTGGGGGTGCCTTTTGATAATACTATAGGTTCGCGCCGCGAGTCAACTATTATCTGATTTCGTAGACCACTGTGACGTTAACCGTAATCTTGTTCTCACCCATAGGAATTGTTGGAGCAGGAGCTTTGATATTCCTTACCATGTCGCCACCCATACCCATCGCCTCGCCGTAAGATGGAATACCGCCACCAGTGTTGTCATAGAAGCTGACCACCCTTACCAGGCGAACACCAAGATCCTTGGAAAGAGCTTTCGCCTTTTCCTTGGCATCGGCAATAGCCATGGCTCTTGCTTCTTCAAGAATTTTATCTGGATCATCAACCACGAAAGAAATGCCAGATAGATTGGTGGCCCCTTTCTCCCCGACCAGAGCCAGCGCTTCGCCAGCTTGTTCCGTTTTTCTTACTTTGACGGAAACACTGTGGGTCACGGTATAACCGTCTTCAACTTGTCGCGAGGGGGGGCAATACATCGTGGTACAAATAAGGGGTTCGTACTTATACTTCGGCCAGATGGAATAATCGGTAGTCTTGATATCTTTTTCTTCAACACCCATGGTTTCAAGCCCATCAAGAATCGAGTTCATTTTCTCGGTTACCTCGCCTTGAGCGTCACTAACCGATTTGGCATCGGCTGAAACCGAGAAAGAAAAGACAGCAACATCCGGCGGTGCGACTATTTCCCCTTCGCCCGAGACGGAAATCGAGTTATAGGCCGGATCAATGGCCTTAAGCCCCTTGAGAGAGCCCAGAGCCTCGGCGGCAAGAAATACTGCTAAAACTATAAGTACAATTTTCCCCCACTTAAAAACGTTTTGTGTTGATTCTGTGTTCATCATAATTACTGAATTATATTACAGAGTAGGAGACGCGCAACCTCCTGGACTCTTTCTAGCCGAGCCTATCTCTAAACGAGCGCCTGCCGTCAAGAAACAAACTGAAGACGAGGATGGTGAAGCTTACAGACAAGAGCCCTAAGGCAATGCCCGCCAAGACATCAAGCGTCCAGTGGGCGCCCAAATAAAGTCGCGAGAGCGAGATGAGGAGCGTCGCTGTAAATGAGGAAAGAATTAGGATAGTTTTGTGTCTGATTGTCTTCATCTTGCCGTAAAACGAGTATGCAAACATGAAAAAGAAGGCGGTGGCGACCGCGACGTGCCCCGAAGGGAAGCTCCAACCCTCGGTCGCAAGAAGGTCGGAAGCCGGGCGGGCAATCTGGAAAGTTTCTTTGAGAACTACGAGGGAGACTATCGCTATGACAAGGGCCGTAACGAAAAGGGCGGCGTCGTAGAGCCGTCCGCGGAGAATGAGGAAGAAGGCCATGAGGGCTGAGGCAAAAGTTAGAACAAACGGGTTGCCGATTTTGGTAACAGCGACAAAAAAGTTGGTCCAAAGCGGAGTTCTCATGCGAGTTATGGCACTCTCGATTGCGGTATTGAGGGGAATAAGCTCGTTGCCGGAAATCAAACCCTCAATGATGATAATAAGAAGAAGTCCTGAAATCATCAGAACCAAAAGAAACAAAATATTTTTAGCCCAGTTCGGAAATATCATTGGATTAAGCCTATCATAAGGAGACCATTATACTTAGTACAAATTTCTTGTCAGAGCATTGACAAGAACGTCGATTTCCATGGTGGCCACACCCGTTACTCTGTCGGCGCCACCGTAGTAAATATAGAGAAGACCGTCACGCACAACCATGCCGCAGGGGAAAACAACACCGTTTACGATACCGATTTTTTCGAATTCTTCTTCCGGACTAAAAATTGGATCAGTCGAGCGCGCGAGAACCACCGTCGGGTCTTTAAGATCCAGAAGCACGGCTCCGATGCGGTAGGTGTGGTGATGTTCGGAGACCGCGTGGTAAATAAGGAGCCAGCCCTTTTTGGTCTTTACCGGCGGCGCGGCGATGCCCACCTTGGTGCCGTCCCAAGCGCCCGGTCGCGGTCCGAAAATTCTGATGCACTTCTTAACAGTCTCCGTTTTGAAATCAAGCGTCTTGAGAAAGTCGGCACAGATGTCCGTGCCGATTCTGTGGAGAATGAGGTAGGAACCCTTAATCTTCTCCGGCAAAATGCAGGCATCCTTATCGTCAACATTTTCCGGAGTAATCAGTCTGGGTTTGGTCCACTTCCAATTACGCGCCAAAAAATCAGCTTCTTTGATTGAAGTGACGGCGACTCTCGGCGGGCCGACACCGTCAAAGGCGGTGTAGCACATGAAGATGTCCTTACCCATTTTCGTAAGACGCGGGTCTTCGCAACCGGAGTTTGCTCCTTCAACTTTTTTAATCTCAAAATTTTCGCGCGGCACATAGATCGGCTCATTCGACTTCTCGCTAATAAAGGCGGCATCTTCGCTTATGGCATAGCCCATGGAAGAAGTGTTGTCATCCGAGAGGGCGCGGTAGAGAATGTGGACCTTGCCGCCAAGGTCTATGGCGGCCGGGTTAAAGGTGGCCTTTGATTCCCACTTATGATTCGGGTTGGGTACGATAATCGGATTATTTTTCAGACGCTTGAAGTGCCACCTAGCCTCCGTCTCGACAAAAACACTCGAAATTAAATCCTCGAGATTGACGCGAATTTTACAAACGGTGGTATCCGAGGCGCCGTAGTAAATTGTAAGGAGATCTTTATCAACAAGCGCGCCCGACGGAAACACGATGTTGCCGATATGGCCGGAGGTTTCGTACGGCTCTTCTGGCACAACAATCGGACCCTTCGTGTGCCCGACGATTTTCTGCGGATTGCCGAGCTCGAGAAGCAGGACCTCAATCCCGAATCGCTTATTGTCAGAAAAATAGTCTTCGATATGCGAATAGACAAGTAACCAGCCGTATTTGGTCTTAAGGGGTACCGCCCCGACTTCCACCTGATCCTTGTCGCCCCGACGCGGATCTATGGAATGGCTGTTAATTTCCGAGTGCCAAGAATTCCAAAATTTCTCGTCCCACAATTGCTCGATGTTATCGACTTGGGCAAAAGACATTTTGGTCGGCGGACTGTCGGTATGGGCGCTTAAAATTGCGGTGATTTTTCCGTTAATGCGCTCGGGGAAAAGAGCCATCGCCTTAGCATTAAATGGGGTTATAAGATGCTTTTCATCCACATGTTTGAGATCCTTTGATATGGCAACCGCTACCCTGATGCCATCCGGAGAAGGGGGAAAAGTGGAAATGGCCGTGTAGAAAATATAGAACTTCCCTTCAAAGTAGGTCACTCGGGGATCTTCGCATCCGAATTTATCCCATTCCTCCGAGGGTTCAATAAAAATTTTGCGATCGCTGAAATGGGTGCCGTCGGTACTTTTCGCAATCCCGATCGTCGAGATTCTGTCGGGTACCCTCAGCGAGTCGCGCGACGATATGGCGCGGTAAAGGCCGTAGGTCGCCTTCCCGTGCTTTATGGGAGACATGTTAAAGGTGGCGAACGCTTCCCAGTAGTGTTCTTGGGTCGGTGTCAGGATCGGATTGTGGTGTGAGCGCTTGGTGATGAACATTTATGTTCTTGATTTTATTTTTCTCTTGGTGAGTCTCGCGGGCTTGGACGAGACCACTTCTTCAAGAAACTTTTCAAAATTGGCCGTGGCAACGCAGGAAACCGTGTCAGCGCCGCCATAGTAGACAAAGAGTTCCCCGTCTTTGACCACGGCACCGCAGGAGTAGACCACGCCAGACTTAAAGCCGTCGTTCTCGTACGATTGATCCGGCTCAAGAACGGGTTCAACACCGCGGTAAAGAATCTTTTTGGGATTATTGAGATCAAGAATCATGGCCCAGAGCTTGTAGTGGTTGGGGTTGCCTTCCTCCATGGCGTGGTAGAGAACGAGCCAGCCGTACTTTGTCTTGATGGGCGTAGGACCGACGCCGCGAATCCCCTTGTCGCGCTTGTACCAAGAAGGGCTGCCTTGGTGGATGCTTTTTATGAAGCGGCTGCCGTCAAGTTCGTCAAGATCGCTAAAGTAATCAACAAGAATTTCCGGCGAAAGACTGTGAAGAATGGCAAATCTGTTGTTAATCTTGTCGGAAAAGAGTACCCAGTTTTTGTTTATCTCGTTCGGGGGCGAGATTAGAACCGGCTTTTTCCACTTCCAGCGGTTTGAAATAAAATCATCGAGGGTGATGGAAGACAGGGCGATTCTTACAGAACCCCAACCGTCAAAGGCGGTGTAAATAAGGTAGACTTGGTCGTCTATTAGCGTCAGGCGCGGGTCCTCCGAGCCGCCGCCCCAGCCACCCCCGGAGGTATAAGAAATTTTTGGTAAAGCCTCAGAGCTTTCACGCGGCCGCGTGTGGGAAAAAACGGGGTGGCCGAAGCGAGAATCAACCGAGAGCCCGTCGGAACTTTTGGCGTAACCCAAGACTGACTCGTCCGAATCGCCTATCGCACGATAAATAATATGAACCTTGCCGTCGTGGTAGAGCGCCGCGGGGTTAAAGGTGGCCTTCGACTGCCAAGAATCGGTAGTAATCGGCATGATGATGGGATTCCCTTCCGACTTACGGAGGATTCTTGGGGCTAATTGACCCGACCTCTTCACCCGACGTGTAACCGCTCTTTTGAGAACCTTTCTCGCGGGTTCTCGCCCGACCGAATGATTCCGGTCATTCGGGCGGGTTTTCTTGGAAACTTTTTTCTTAATTTTCTTTTTAGGCGCGGCCATACTTGTCTTCGATTCTAATTATATCGTTCTCGTCGAATTTACCTCTTGAGATCTCTAAAATTTCCGAGTCGGTATTGGGCGAATAAATTCGGTGAATGGTTTTCCTTGAAACTTCAAACTCATCGCCCGGCTTGGCCTCAATGATTTTATCTCCCAGAGTGATTTCCGGCTCCCCTTTCAAGACTCGCCAGAATTCGTCGCGTCTTAGGTGCTTCTGAAGGCTGAAAGCTTCGCCTTTCTTTACAAAAAGGATTTTGACCGTGCAGGACTTATTGTCTATGAAGTCCCGAAACCAGCCCCAAGGGCGATTGTCAGTAAAAGGTTTTAATTCTTTCATGATGGCAATATTGTAGCACTTCCTATTGACCAATGAGTTCGCGTATGAGTTGCTTCGTATCTGCCGTGTCACGGACGGCCCGGCAGTCTATACCGGTCTTTTTGGCCGCCTCGTCATTGCCCCCTTCAAAGAGGGCGTCGCCGACGAAGAGCATTCTATCTATCGAAAGCCCGAGTTCTTCGGAAATCTTCTGGATGCCGTAGGCTTTGTCGATACCCTTTTTGGTTATGTCTATGGTGGTGGTGCCGCCGATGCGTACCTCAAGGTCTGGGAGTTTTTCTTTAAGAAACGGAACAATTTTGAGGCGTCTCTTTTTATCCGGGTCCCATTTTTCTTTGAGCGCCAATGGTGCTTGCTGTCCCAAGGCGGAGAAACTTACTTGTGTCACGCGGTCTTCGATAAGTTCACCGTGGGGATTTTTCGGCGGCACGTATCCTCCCTTCGGCAGAGCGTAGTCGAAAGCTTCAAAGATTCTTTTTTTCTCTTCTCGAGATAAAACTTCGGCATAAACTCTGTGCCACTTGCCATTCGCGAATCTAAAAAAACTGGCACCGCTTGTGGGCGCAAGAAACAGCCGCTCCAGTTGTCCCGAAGAGAAATTGGCGCTCGCAAGAAACTGTTTTTCAAACTGGCTCCAAGAGCCGCCGGAAATTACCACCACCCCCGTTTTCTCAAGGAGTTTTGCCAAGAGCCTGGTCATATCCGGCTCCATCGGCGATTTAGATGGTGCCAAGGTACCATCCAAATCGAAAATCACTAATGCGTATTACTTCACACTAAAAGTATAACATTTGAACCTTTGTTTATAGAAAAGGGCCCCGCAACGATTGCGGGGCCCGAAGGGAACTGTCTTCAGCTACTCGTTTGCGACACGACGAACGCGAACCCGCTGTCCCATTCCCATGAGTCGTCAGACCAGCCATAGGAGGTGCCGAGCCATCGCCCACCATCGTCACGGTTTGCATCGAGCAAGAACATGTCGCCGTCAAAGCCGAAGGGTTCGTGCATGGCAACGATGTACCACAGACCCATCTCCTTGATTTCCTTGTCCGTGAACTTCTCACGAATTAGACAGGCAATCTCGGCGCTCGGAGCTTCGAGCTTACGCTCGGCTGCAAATGTGCGAATCTTTTGAGTGAGCCGATTGTCATCCTCGAAGATTAAGCCATGGAGAACAGCAACTTCGATCGTGATGCCAAAAGTTGGCTTAAAGCCCGGTGAAAGAAGTGCTCTCTTCGCGTAGTCTCCTAATCGGAAACCTTTCTTCTGGAGTCGTTCGACCCACTCCTCGCCAGTTGTTCCATTACTCGTGACCGAGAAGTAGAGAATACCCCCTTCATCACGCCACGGGCGCGCTGGTTTTGAAACCACTATCCACTCGCCTGAGTTGACAAGTCGGACAGCCTTATTTGGGTCAGCTTCTCAAGTCGGACTCATGATGTTTTTCACCAGCGCGTTCAATTTGCCCGGTAAAACCTCCGCGATTGCGAATTGTGCGCTCATTATTTTGTTCCTTTTGGGCTAATTTGCCCTAAAGATATTGCCCTCTAATCCGAGGAGGAAGTAGCACAGTCAACGAACTACCTCTATCGTTATCTACTTATTTACCTATCTTGTCAAATCAATAAAATTCGACGGTCAGGATAGGTTAGTGAAAGTTTGTTTTAACTTATCTTTAAGTTGCTTGTGTCCTGCCCCACTTTTTAAAAATATCTCTCGCGATTTAGCATCTCTTTCATCAATAAAATATTCATAATGAATGAGTCTTAGTGGTCTGCGGTTTTTGGTTGATTTCACTTCCCCGTTTGCGTGTTCTGTCAGCCGTCTTTTTAGATTATTGGTATAGCCAATATAAAGTTTTTTATCCCTACGACTTAATAATACGTAAATGTAGAAGTGTTGCATCTCGTAGCGACGTCTGACGTCGCTACTTAAATAATATATAGATTGACGGGTCCCGTCGAACGGGACACGTCTGCACGGGCAAGGCCACGTTTGACGTGGGCGGCTAGAGAGACGCTCCGCTATCTCACTCCTCGGAAACCCTCGGTTTTCCGACGGGCTCCTGCCTGCGCAGGCAGATCGCCCTGCCTTCCTCCACGGGGAAACTAGAGTTTCCCCGACCCCCTTCCCGAGTTCGATTCTCTCTCCTAAACAAGACAAAGATAACAAAAATGCCTGTCGTAAGAACAGACATTTTTGTATCTTGGGCGGCTAGAGAGAATCGAACTCTCGCGACCAGCTCCACAAGCTGGAGTTCTACCACTAAACTATAGCCGCCATTAATTCTCCGTTTTAAGTATATCGCGGAGCGCGCTCTTTTATACCAGAAAGGTGATTCGAGAGTCGAGCGAGGGCAAAAAGAAGACTTGAGAGTCGATTCATATACTTCAGAATTTCGGGTGGCGCGATAGGAAGCTCTTCATTGACTGAGACCACTCGCCTCTCGGCCCGGCGCGCCAGGGTTCTGGCGAAATCAAAGAGTGCCGAGAGCTCCGTGCCGCCGGCAACGGTAAAAGTTTTTATCGGCGGCAGAGTCTTTTCGCACTGGCGGATAATCTCCTCCATTTCCTTCACTTTCTCCTCCGTGATATTTTTGTTCGCCCCAGCGATATTGGCCGAGATGATAAAAATATTTTCCTGAACGTTTTCTACCGTCTCAGCCAAGTTGTCATAAACCTCGGTCTTTTTCTCAAGACATTTCACCTTTACAAGCCCGAGAAGAGAATTGAGCTCGTCTAAACTCCCGAGCGCTTCCGCCACATTCGAGCTTTTCGAAACACGCCTGGCATCCGTGCCGAAAAACTTCGTGGTACCCTTATCACCCTTACCGGTAAAAAACATAGTGCGCGGGAGAGGATTTGAACCTCCACGCCGTTGCCAGCGCTACCACCTCAAGGTAGTGCGTCTACCAATTTCGCCACCCGCGCATTGCCCGTCCGAAGCCTCGGCGAAGGAGGGCGTGTTTCAATCTTACTTCGCTTCCGCCTCAGCTGCCACCTCTTCGTCTTTCGCCATGCGGACATTTCTCATCTGGCGACTGATCTCCTTGGTCGCCTTTTCTCTGATGTGATAGAGCTTGGCTCGGCGGACCTTTGAGCGCTTAACGATTTCAATTTTGTCGATTACGGGAGAGTAGAGCGGGAAAATTTTCTCAACCCCAACGCCCGAGGCAGTACGGCGTAAAGTTAGGGTTGCCCCTGCCTCCTTGCCGTGTTTAGTGGCAAGAACCAGGCCCTCAAAGGCCTGCAAGCGGGTCTTGCCCTTTTCCAATATTTTTTGCCAGACACGGACAGTGTCGCCCGCTCGGATGTCGAGTTTTTGCCTCTCTTCGATATTGACTGGACTCATTATTTTCATAACGGCAGTGGGCAATAATCTAACACATTTTGGCCGCCAGTGTCCATTACTCGGCGGAAGCCGTTTCTGCTATATTGGCGAGCGGAACGGTTTTAGAGGAGTACTTTGTGAAATCGGAAAACTGGCCTCCAGCAGTTGGGGTGAAGTTTGTCGAGCGCCGCTTCAAGCTGCCTGGCTATGGCGACCTCATGAGCATGATAGAAGTCGTGGGAGAGTGTCTTGGCGATTACTATTTCATCAACTGGCTCGTCAATGAGGACAGCGAGAGCGGTGAAGACATAGAAAGACGCCGTCATGGGCGCATCGAGCCGTCCGGCCTACGGGTGGCGGTAGATGTGCCGTACGAACTGTACCAAAAGATGCTCGCAGAAGTTCTTGGTTTTCTTGAGGTTGAAAAGGACCTGGATAGCATCAAGTCTCTTCATGAGCACGTGCTGACCGTTGATCCGAAAGATAAGTCAAAAGTCACAGTCAGGTTCAAAAGACGCGCCTGGTCCCCGTACCTCTTCGGCTTTTATTTGCACCCGAGTGGTGAGCTCCGGGTAACGAAGACGGAAAATAACATTGTTCTAACTGGCGAACGCGCACGAGACGGTCACAAGCGACCCCCTCGTAAAGCGGCTAGAGCCGCCTACAGCATCGCCTCTGAGCACTTCGCCGGATGTCTCCATTCCGACAATCATACTCAGTGCGAGCTTGAACTCGCTCCTCAAGACGCCCCCAAGTGATGCGGGGCGTTTTCTTTTAGACCAGAAAGTGCTTGTTCGAAATCTTCTGGGTACGGCGCTTCGACGGCAACTTCTTGACCGGAGAGATTTTTGAAAGTTACGGCACGAGCGTGGAGTGCTAGTCTCTTGAATCCAAGAATCGATTTCCCTTTCGGCGCGTAAAGTTTATCGGCAACAACCGGGTGTCCAATAGCTTTGAAATGAACTCTAATCTGATGGGTTCGACCTGTTTTTGGTCTTGCTTCCACGAAAGTGGAGGTCTTATCGGATGGTTTCCTAAGCACTCTGAAGTGCGTCAGGGCTTCTCTTTTCTCGCCTCGAGTAATGCGTTCTGCCGAGCGTTTGCGGAAGTCATTAATACTTCTGCCTATCGCCAAATCAATCGTGCCTTGGTCACGCTTGAGGTCGCCCGCGACAAAAAGGTGGTAAATTTTTGAAACCTCTCTATTTTGGAATTGTTTTTTGAGCGCCGCGTGTCCTTTTTTTGTTTTAGCAAGAATTAGGGCCCCAGAAGTTTCTCGGTCTATCCGATGTACCACCCCCGTGCGTTCTAAAATTTCTCCTGTTTCAAGCTCTAAGGGCTCGCCCACGCTGCGCGCTTCGGGAAATTTTTTCTCAAACCACTCCGAGACACTCGGCTCTTTGGTCCTACCGTCTGGGTGCACCACGAGTCCAGCTGGCTTGTTTATCACCAGCAAGTCGGAGTCTTCGTAAAGAATATTTTTAGATAGGTCAATCATGAATTTATGGCTAATTCAGCAATTTTCTCAATCCACCCCTTAATTGTAAGAAATAATTTTGTGTCATTGACATATATGTCTAGGGTCCCGTAGGGTAATGTTTGTCTTTTTTGCAAACCTCCTTTGCTTGGCTTTGTATATGTTTTATAAAACTGTTTTCGTTGTATACCAGATATTTCGGACCAGTATCTTTCAGTCTTAGATATCGTAGCATTTTCAAAAGTGTGTATATGTCCACGAAATTTTTCCTCCGGCACCTTGCACACTTCCCGAAAAAATCTCATCATAACCTTAATAATTAACGGATCGCTATTTGCCAAACTAACAGTCCAGTTTCCGGCCTTTCTACCTTCCCCCCAGTAAATCATAGCTCCTACTAATTTTAGTTCCCTTATGGTTAGACTCGTAAAATCTCCTTTTGCCAAGTCTATTATCTCCCGCCTTTTATTTGCTATATTTGCAAGGCGACTCTCTCTTCTTCTCTCAATTGATTCAATACTCCTTCCTCGCAACGATATCTTATTTTTTTGATAAGGAGTTAGCTTAATGTCACGAGTCCAAAAACTTACACTAGCCTTAGAATATCCAGTTTCTTCAATAATTTGGTTCATTGACTTGCCTTTTTTCCGCAACTTACGAGCATGTTCTCTTTCTTTAACTTTCATAAGTAAAGTATAACATACCTAGTATGAGTTACTCCAGTCTAATATTGTTGCTTTAAGAATAATAGTGTATAACTGAAGCACGCGCGCTTAGCTCAGTTGGTTAGAGCGACTGTTTTACACACAGTAGGCCGGGGGTTCAAATCCCTCAGCGCGCACTAGCAAAGCCGAGGTGGTGAAATTGGTAGACACGCTGTGTTCAGAACGCAGTGAGGGAACCCTCGTAGGAGTTCAAATCTCCTCCTCGGCACCAGTAGTAACTTTGTCAGTTATAATGTTTCTAATGGATACACCAAAAGATAAACCAGGGTTAGAAGCGCTCAACCTAGAACTCAATAACCCGGAACAACTCGAAGCTTATAAAAAACCTTTCGACAGCTACCGCCCCGGATTCCTGCCCCAGATTCTCGGGGGTTTTCTCGTTAATTGCGGCAATCTTTTCTACGGCTTCAAGCCGTCTTATCTGAAATTTCGTGCCGTGGAAGTTATCGCCCGTGTTCCCTACCACTCTTGGTCCTCGGTCGCCTATACACTTCTTACAATGTTTTATTCGGATGAGAAACGCGCCCTCCGACTCTCAAATGTCACGCGCTACGCCCGCCTAGCGCAAGACAACGAGACCATGCATGTAATCGTCATAACGCAATTGGCAAAAAAAGAGAAGAGGGCCGGCTTCCTTAGACACACTTTTGTGCCGATGCTTTTCGCTTTCTTCTATTTCTGGACCTCTTACCTTTTGTACCTTTTCAGCCCCAGGGCGTCTCTCGAGCTTAATTATCTTTTCGAACAACACGCATTTGAACAATACTCAAAATTTCTCGAAACCCGAGGCGAGGAGCTGAAGAAAAAACCGGTTGAGAGCGAATTCCTGCGTTGGTACGGCAGGAACCCAAGAAACCAGTACGAATTTTTCCTCTCCGTCAGAAATGACGAACTAATTCATCGCAATCAATCCGTTCGAGAGATAAGTTTGTAAAAAGAAAGAGCGCCCTATCGTTGGACGCCCTGTGTCGAAAATCAGGAAGGCAATTCCATTTCTTCCCTGTTGTAGATGTCCATGCCGAGATCCACGGAGAAGCCATCGGTTGGTGCCATTTTCGGAACATAGAGAAATTTCCGAGAAAGCAGACCCTCAAGGGCGGCGGCCGTACCTCGATAGTCATCACGATGGTCGCGCCTGGCCGCCACGAAGAGCATGTCGGGTTTGTAACAATGCCAGAAAATCTTGGCGTAAGAGCTTGGTTGCCGACCAGAGATAGGCCTCTGATTGACACGAAGCTTCATGAAGTACGACATCCTGAACATCGCCAAGAAAACCTTCTCGTTGAGCTGGCTCACGTCATTCGTAAAGTACGGCGGTTTCTGATACTTCCCACTCGAGGAAATATAGAAACTAATCGGACCCCTTGAATCGGCGGTCAGTTCCCATTCCGCCCTTCGGTAAACGCGGTAGCAGATTGCAACAAGGCGTCTCGTGTATCGAAGGAAGTCTTCTCCAGAAACTTGCCCAACATCCTTTGTCAGAATCGCGTGGTACTGGTACCGGGGCTCTTGGGCCTCGACTATGTGGCGTGGCGCCTCCTTATCGCCGATATCACAATTGCCGAAAAATTTTCCGGGATCGTCAAAGAACGGTAACACATTCGGAGATTCCATTTGTCTCTCCCCAAAATAGTTAGGCTAGAGGCGAAAATAGCACTCTGGAAGAGAGAAGTCAATTTGTGTCCCCGGCAGGAATCGAACCTGCATCAAAGCCTTAGAAGAGCTCTACTTTATCCATTAAGCTACGGGGACAGGTGCCTCAATCGTAGCTTTATCAGAGCGACGGGTCAACGTACTGCGGTTTTGACCTTATAATTTTTTCCAATTCGAGTTCTTTGTTTTTATAGTACGAAGCCGTTTCTTCGAGTTTTTTAAAGTCGAGAGTTTCTCCAGATTCTTCGTTAACTTTTTCAGCAAGGAATATTTCGCCTCTGTCTATTTTGACGAAGATAAAAGCGCTCGTGGCGATGGAGCAGAAAACGAAAATGGTGGCAAAGACAAATATTATCTTCCAATCCCTCTCCGGACTCCTCCCCCAATGGAGAAAATGGATGTGGAGTTTGCCGCTTATGTTAAATATGTTTTTCTTTTCTTCCATGTTATTTGAATGAGTAGAGAGAGATGGTCAGGCGCAGGCGCCAGTCATCCCCTTCTTTAGAAAGACTGGCGTCTTCTACCATAACTCTATGCGGCAAGTTTTCTATCGCTCTCAAAAAAGAGAAGGCCGAACTCCAAGAACCATCGGTTGCCTCAATTGTAATTTTAATAATTTTGGGCTCGGCCGACTTTTTATCTTCTATCTCTGAAACGGAAGCAATCCTCGTCTCGAGGCCCAAACTTCTGCCTAGCCCCTCTATCATCTCGATAAGAGGGACAAGCTTGTCGTCCATAAAGACCGCCTGACCAAAGGCTTCAAGATTCCCGGCCGCTTCGTTCTGGAGTTCCTTTATGGACTGGATGAGTCTTTCATTCTCGACCGCCTGATCCGCCTCGTTGACCAATCTTGAGATTTCCGTGTTCTTTGTCCTGATGTCAAGAATGCCGAAGACCAATACCGCAATGAGGGCGGCAAAAATAATTAGGAGGAGAATGAGAATCGGTTTTGAGCTTTTGTTTGTCATATCGGCGAGAATTTTATCTGGAAACCGATATTGCGATCCTTGGCGAGATCAGAAATCGGCAGAGTAATGTCAGAGAAAAGACCCGACGCCTCTATCTCGTTTTCGAAGCGTACCAAAGTCTGTCGGTCCAGGGCCGTACCACTAAGAGAAAGGGTGACTTTGTCCTTTGCCTTGGTCCAGGAAAAACTGGTGATTTTTATACCCGAGGGCTTTAGGGCTATGGCGCGCGCGATGAAATTGGAGGGCTTGTCGGTGTCAAGGTTCGGCGCGATGGTTGAGAGTCTTTTATTGGTCTCGGCAAGCCAGGTGCGAAGCTCTTGTCCCTCTTTCTGGCCGCCAGATTCGGTGAGTCGCAGACGAGCGAGTGCTTCTTCTTCGCGGCTGTCTGAGAGAACATATGACGGCAAAAGTCCGATAATAGTTATAATCGTAATGACGATAAGCGCCAAAATAATAACGACCACTCGGCGTACTTTGTACTCCTCGGAAACTTTTTCTCTGCCCTCGTCTGTTAAGAGTTTAAGCATATTTATTCGTTTCGACGCGGCAGGACCAGACCGATAGCCGGAGTGTAGCCAAGCGATTCCTCAAAAGGGATCGGCGGGGTCGCGTCGCGTGAAGAAGAGAGGTTGAGCCAGACGTCAGCAAGCTGGTGATCCACTTCACTTCCTTCCATGAGCTTGTCGACAAAGGCCGGGTCATTTGTTCCTTGGCCGCAGAGAACGATTTGTTCTATTTTCTTCCCCGGCCGGCCTTCTTTGTCGGTACGAACATTCCAGAAAGTAATAACCTTCCTCATCTCGGCTCGAAGGTCTGCCAGATTGGCGTAAGCACCGTCGGCACCGATGCCAAATACCGGTGTGGTGCTGAACTGGGCCACGCCGTCCTCGACGACATAAAAACCTGTTTTCTTGAGAGACAAATTTATTATAAGTTGCGGGCGCTTATCCTCGCGGTGAATAACCGCGCGGGCAACAGCTTGCGATTCGAGCTCAAAAGAGATTGGGGTGATGTTCACGGATTCCAGAAGGCCTTCGTAACTTTTTGTAATCTCTTTCGGCACAACGGAGACGGCAAGCTTTATCTCCCCCGCTCCTCGGTCGGAATTTATTACTTCGAAATCAAATACGGATTCAGCGAGAGACACCGGCGCATTTTCTTCGATAATGAAAGCCACGGCATCTCTCAAACCTTCGCGCGGGACCCAGTCTATCGTGGTGGTGAAAAGGTAGGCCCGCTCTTCCGGTAGGACGGCTCGGGCGTATCGTACCCCGTAGTGCTCAGAGAGCTTTTTGACCACTGGGGCAAGATTTTGCGGACTAACAATAAGCCCCGACTCAACAGCACCCTTGGGGTTGGCGGCCTTGCTTGCGTGCACCAGCTCGAAGCCGTCGCCGAAAAGGCCTCGCTTCAGCTCGACAAAACGAGTGTCGTCGTCGGTTATAACAATCCCCGTCATCGAGAGAAGCATGAACTCGGGCACGGGGAAAAAGTCCATTAAACTTCTGCGTCTCAAAAGTACCGCCATACGGATTTATTATACAGCATCAAGGAAATTCCTGAGGATAAGCGCGGCGGCCGAGGCGTCCGTGAACTCCGTATTACCCTGAATCCGTCTTGCTTCAACTGTTGTCATTATTTCGGGATGGTAGACCGCGGAGATTCCCAGCGCCTCAAGAGTTTTTTTAAATTCTTCTATTTCTTTCTGAATGGGGTTGGGCCCACCTTTAAAATTTTTAGATTCGCCGATGACGATCTTCTCTACCCCCTCTTTCTCCTTAAACTCAAGAATCTTATCAAGAAGCTTGTCGTCGTTTGGCCAGACGGCGCGCGGCAGAGCAAACCTCCCGGTCTCATCGGTTGAGGCGATACCGACGCGCTTGGAGCCATAATCTATCGCCATAAGTCTCATTAGGGAAATTATAGTACAATTGGGGAATTAACATGAATTTGCTCGAAATTTTGTCCCAGTTCAGCCCGACGGAGCTTGCGGCAATTGCTCTACTGGTAATCTGGTCTCTTGCCTGGAAGGGGTTCGCTTTATGGACCGCGGCAGGTCTGAGACATAAATATTGGTTCGTTGCTATTTTCATAATCAACACTTTCGGCGTTCTCGAAATTATTTACTACTCTCTTGTGGCACGAAAATATAAGGTGGAAGTAATTGAAAAAACCGAGTAAAGTAACTTAATTGGAGGGTTCGCCTAACGGTATGGCACCGGTCTTGAAAACCGGCGGGTGAAAGCCCTTAGAGGTTCGAGTCCTCTACCCTCCGCCAGTTAGGGTGTAACAAAAGAGCTAACAACAAACATTAAAACGAGCCCGATGACAAACCAAGCGAGGTGTCTGGCATAGAATTGAGTTAATCTAGAGGCGCGGATTGAATGCGGAATAAGGTCATCGAGGACGACAACAAGGAAGGCGCCAGCTGTCAGCCCCAGAAGCGGTACCTCGAACATTTCAAAATTATCTATAAGGAAAAACCCAACAAGCGAGCCGAGTAAAATTGTCGAGGATATGGCGAAATTGGAAATAAGCGCTTTCTTGGTCTGGTAGCCCGCCTGCTTCAAAACAAAAAACTCCGACATCTCCTGCACCAGTTCGTGAACAAAAATACTCAAGGCGGTTAAGACACCGAAGGCAGAGCTGACCCCAAAAGAGGCGGCAAGCAGAAGGCCGTCGCTGAAATTGTGCAGGGCATCTCCGGCCATAACCCGGCGCGCATCTATCCGAGAGTGCGGAGTCGTTTCTCTGCTGGCATCGTGGTGGTGGTGGAAGAGGGGTGCCAGTTTAAAAAGCAGCCAGAAGAAGAAAGCTCCGCCGAGAATCCAGGCGAGCCCCTCTGTCACTCCGCTCGAGTGCTCCATGGTTTCCTTCATCAGGTTGTAAGTTATGACAACAAAGACGCCCGCCGAGAGACTTACCAAAAGGCTAAGATTGCGCTCGATAAGGCGGCCGACGTTGCGCCAGACAGCGAAAACGCCGACAAGGGAGGCAAGCATCACGAGGACGGAATAAAGAAGTACTTCGGTCATGCTGTAATCTTGTTATATTGATTATGATATAATTTTTCCATCTATGCCACGACCCTCTTTCAGAATGGAGTGGGACGCCCACGAATACGAACATAAAGTTAGGAGTTCAGACTGGTTCTGGGCGGTCGGAATTGTCGCTGTTGCTCTCGCGGTTGCCGCAATAATTTTCAAAAATATTATCCTCGGTATTCTGATTCTGGTCGGCGCCTTCGCCCTCTCCCTCTTTGCCAAGCGTCCGCCGAACAATGTCCATGTGGCGGTCGACGAGAAGGGTCTTGTGCGCGGCAAGGTATTTTATCCTTATTCCACCCTCGAATCTTTTTGGATAGATGTCGAGCATCCTCATAAAAAGATAATTCTCAAGTCGCAAAAAATGCTCATGCCCCTTATCATCGTACCCTTAAATGATGAAATCGACGCCGACGAACTCCACGAGAATCTTTCTTCGGTTCTAAAAGAAGAGTTCCACGCTCTCCCGTTTGTAGAAAAAATTCTCGAGTATTTCGGATTCTAAGGTGCTCTCAGTAGGAATCGAACCTACATTTTAACTTCCGCAAAGTTATGTCCTATCCATTGAACGATGAGAGCTTGTCTCTGGTAGACGCAGATGAACAGTTCCAGTTTATAGCTTCTTCAAGAGCTTTGAAAGGCGAGACTTTTTGCGCGCGGCGTTGTTTTTCTTCAAGGTTTTGCCTTTGACCGCCTTATCCAGAGCACTCTGAACCTGGCGCATGGCTTCCAGAGTCCCCTTTTTATCGCCAGAAGCTAGGAGTTTTTTGAAAGATTTTACGGCGCGCTCGACTTCGCTTTTACGGCGCAGATTAAAGACTCGCCTCCTTTTCGAGACTCGCAGGGCTTTCTTCGCGCTTTGCGTAATTGCCATAGTGAGAGCATCTTAGCAGACTTTCATTTATAATGACAAGACGATGATAGGCTCGCTTAACGGTACGGTAAAAAGCAGAGGTCTCGGCTCGCTGGTAGTGGAGGTCTCGGGGGTCGGCTACCGCACGGCCGTCACGGCTGAGACCGCGCTTGAGGCAACGGTGGGGGCGCCAATTTTTCTCTGGACGCATTTGGCCGTGCGGGAAAACGCTCTTGATTTGTACGGGTTTATCGACAAAGAAACCTTGGATACTTTTGAGCTTCTGATAACGATTTCGGGCATTGGGCCGAAGACGGCGCTAAACATTCTCAACGTTGCGAGTCCGCAAACGCTTCGGCAGGCCGTGGCGAGCTCCGACACTTCATACCTGACGCGCGTCTCCGGTATCGGTAAAAAGAACGCGGAGAAAATTGTCTTGGAGCTCAAAGACAAGCTGAAGATAACCAAAGAGGACGGCGGCCTCGACACCCGCTCGGAAGGAGACGCCCTCGAGGCTCTGGTCTCTCTCGGCTACAGCGAACGTGATGCTCGCGAGGCGTTGAAAAAAGTTTCTAAGGATATTAAGGGTGTCTCTGAGCGAGTCCGCGCCGCCCTCAAACTGCTTTCTGCAAGATCATGAAGTTAATGAGAAGAGTTGGCGGTATTGAGGTTAAGAGAACTTTTCTTTTAACAGAATTTCTCCGGAAATACGGTGTTGCTAAAAAAAATGATAAAAAAATTCCCCCAGTTAAAAAATATTTGCTGGCAAGAGCCCGAGCCTACAAGGCGCTAAGAAAACTGCCGGAGAAAAAACTGGATAAAATTATCGGCAGCTGGAAAAAGAGGCTTGTTGCTTATCAAAAAGTTGACTGGTATGTAGGTGAGCTTTTAACCAAAGAAGTGGGGGTTTGGAAAAGAGCTGGCGGACTCCCTGTTTCTTGGACAGATAATTCACTGGCGCATACTGGAAAAATGGTTAGAAAAGCTCTTGAGTCAGGTAGCGGGCTTCTTAACAAAAGAGCCAGGCGCGTCGTTCCAATTATTATTAATCTCAAAAAGATTATAAAAAAAGACCGATATTCCTTGCCCATAGTGATCGAAAGAGGTCCGAGTCCGGTCAATAGAAAAGGGTTGAAAAAAATGCGCTGGGAGCTTGACGACGGCAATATGAGATCCATTGCTTTCGCTGTAAGCGGTGATCGCAAGATCAAATCCTACATCGGAGTTAAGAAGAGTTAAAAGTATATGCCTGAGCTGCCGGAAGTAGAAACTACGGTCAAAGGACTAAACAGAACGGTAAAAGGAAAGAAAATCCTTAGCGTTACTACTGACTACCGAAGTGAGTATCACAAAGGCAAAGATAATATTAAGGATCCAAAGTTTTTTCTAAATTTTAGGAGACGCATCGTGGGCAAAAAGATTCTTAGAGCAGAAAGAAGGGCAAAAAACATCTTAATCCATCTCTCCCCTCAACCGGGCTCGGGGCAAGCAGGCGGAGAAACTATCATCGTCCATATGAAAATGACAGGGCACTTCGTCTACGACAGGCCGGAAACCAAGTTTGTCCGTCTGAAATTCGCCCTCGACAACAGCAAAGATCTGTTATTCTCCGACCTGCGAAAATTCGCCAAAGTGACTGTTGTCAGAACAGAGGCGCTCCACCGTTCCCCGCACCTCCAAAACCTCGGACCCGAACCCTTGGATAAAAATTTTGGCTTCCCGGATTTCAGGAGGCGTCTCCTCTTGCGCCCAAGGGGGAAAATTAAGCAGGTTCTTCTCGACCAGAGCTTAATCTCGGGCATCGGTAATATTTATTCCGACGAAATTCTCTGGCGGGCGGGAATTCACCCTCTCTCCCACCCGGATAAAATTCCGGAAACAAATTTGAAGCTCTCTTTTCGGGCGATGAAAGAGCTTTTGCGCAAGGGCCTAGATCTTGGTGGAGACTCAACCTCCGATTACCGAAATATTGAGGGTGGCAAGGGCAAGTTTCAGAACCATCACAGGGCCTATCAGCGAACGGGAGAAAGATGTCTGAAACCCGGCTGCCGAGGAAAAATGGAGCGCCTCGTAATTGGTTCGAGAAGTACTCACTTCTGCAACAAGCACCAGAAACTCTACCCGCCTCGTCGGCGGGCAGGCAAATGACAAACCGAACTTCCATCTTGGTGCTTGAAAATATCAGGAGTGTTGAGAATACGGCCTCAATCTTCCGCACCGCCGACCGTTTTGGAGTCTCAAAAATAGTTCTGGTCGGTACAACCCCCGCGCCCCTCGACCGCTTCCGGAGGGCGCGCCAAGATTTCGCCAAGGTGTCCTTGGGCGCGGAAAAAAGAGTGCCTTGGGAATACGAGAAGACGGCAGAATCGGCGGTAAAAAAATTGAAACAAGACGGCTTCCAAATCATTGCTCTTGAACAAGACCTGCGGGCGGGACAGCTTAAAAATTTCAAAGCCAAAGAAAAATTCGCCCTAATAGTAGGTAGCGAGGTTGCGGGTGTCGAGAAAAAGACGCTCGAACTTTCCGATGAGATTGTAGAAATAGGCACGCCGGGCAACTCCCTTTCGCTCAATGTCTCGGTTGCGGCGGGCGTTGCCCTCTTTGTGCTAAAATAGATTCGACAAGCTCACTATAAATAACATGCTTAATCCTTTCCCCGAACTCCTGATGTATTCGGCTCTGGCGCCGCTTATTTTGCGCCTCGTGCTCGGACTTCTGTTCATCGACCTCGGTATTCTTAAGCTCCGCGGGGAAAAAGAGGGCTGGCTCTCGAGTTTTGATGCTCTGGGCTTGCGACCAGCAAATTTTTTCGTGCCTTTCTACGCAGTGCTCCAGATTGTCGGCGGCTTCTTTCTTATCATCGGCCTCTGGACCCAAGTGGTGGCCCTTGCTTTCGTAGTTTTTTCAGGGCTTGAGCTTTACATAGAATGGAAGGCGCGCGAGATTCTTAAACGCGATGTCGTTTTCTACCTATTCATTTTCGTCATCTCGCTTTCTCTTCTTGTAACTGGAGCCGGTGGCTACGCCCTAGATATACCGCTTTAATATCGACAGAAGTCTTGTTTTTAGGTATAGTTTTAAAACTTTTTGTGATTATCCACAGAAAGTGAGATTAATAGAACCTGCGTCTGTTATCCTATTAAGGTAACCCTCCATAGCTCAGTGGTAGAGCAACGGACTTTTAATCCGCTGATCCAGGTTCGATTCCTGGTGGGGGGACATGAATAATTTTAAGAAGCGCTGCCTCAATTTACGCAAGTCGGGCCACACCTTAACAGAAATAGTAAAAATTACCGGACGCTCTAAAACTTCAGTTTATTCTCACATTCACCACATCCCCTTGGGCGCAGAAAAGATAAAATCAATTCGTACTGCTAGTGGTGTCAGAGCAAAAAATCTTGCCTTAGCTAGAAGGGGAAAAAGTGATAGGGATTTCAAGAAATTTGACCGATGGGAGAAGAAAACTGTCTTGCTTGTGGCTCATCTAATTTTTGATGGGACAATAAGCAGGACTAGCTGTGTCTATAACAACCGAAATCAGTCGTTGCTCGACATGGTAGAAAACTGTATGAAAGAGATTTACAATTACCCGCCTCGGCGGTGGGTGAATACAACAACGGGAGTATCTCGTATTAGTTATCATAACGTGGCCCTAGGAGCTTATTTACAAATAAAATCAAAAGAATTGCTGAAAGTTATTTATCGACTACCCAAAGCTTTGAAAAAAGAGTTTGTTAGGGCTTTTTTTGATGATGAGGGTTGCATGGATTTCAGGCCTAAGAGAAATTTAAGACAAATAAGGGGCTACCAAAAAGATGTCTCGAGACTTTTTCTGATCCAAAAACTTCTTTCGGAATTTAATATTGAATCGAGAGTGTTAAGACCAAACGAGGTGGTAATCAGCAGAAAAGAAAATATGCAGAAGTTTCAGGAAGAAATTAATTTTTCTCCGGGAGTTAGATTGAATGGGAGACGCTTAAATAGCGTTTGGAAGAAACCCTTGGAAAAACAAATTCTGCTTGCTCAAGCAATTAAATCCTTTAAAAACTAGGTTCGACCGCTACTGGGCGCACTAGAAGGGCCCTAGATTGTATCTCTGGTAATCATCGTTTTTGCACTTTGAGAATGTTTCTGGAGTACAGTCTGTGGGATTAACTCCAGTTACTTTGTAACCAGCAGCTGCGTAAACATAATTTTTATCTTTTAAGTAGATAGTAAATACTTGGTCCTCCAGGAGCCACCCTTCAACAATTACAAGTGTCGCGGGATCAAGGTCACCAAGAACGTGGCCTCCAACGTAAACATTTGATTTGTCTTTGGCGTAAAAATCACCCCAGTAATATCCGTTATGGTAATATTTAGTAGTTAATGGTTGAAATGTCGCCGAATCTGCTCCCTCAATCAATTCGCCCAAATACCAAACCGTTAACTTATCCTTGGCATAACCGTCTGTAAAGTCTATAAAACTATTTGGATCCGCGTCTTTTAAAATCTCGCCGCAGGCATAGTAGATATTGTTTTTATCCTTCGCGTAGGGCACCGAGGGCTGTATCTCCCCTGGTCCAAAGGGGGAGTAAAAACCTAAATATTGAAACGATGAAGTATCTATATAATCTAATTTTTTAATCGAAAAATTTGGAGCGAAATCTTGTCCATATGTTGCATGGTATATATTAAACTTGTCTCGAAAATAGTTTTCGCCGCGGGCACCTGAAAACCCTTTACAAGTTCCAACATATTGGAAGCTTGTTATATCAACATTTGGAACAATTTGTAGTTTGTCACCAATAGTGGAATAAACATTTTTGTTATCTTTGATGACATATCCATCAAGAATTTCAAGAGACCCAACATCTACCTCATCATGGTCAAAAATTTTTTCTCCATTATAGGCATTATTTTTATCCCTAACCCAATAATCGTTAATAACTTCAAGGGTCGCAATATCAACACCGGGCACCTCGCGAGAAAAGTAATAAAGAATTCCATCCTTAATCACATAGCCGCCCTCGCCTCGGGCGGTTAGTATTATAGGTTCGCTAGTACTAGCATTGTCGATGCCTTCTTGTAATTGTGGTGCTAATTTCTCAGACGGCACAAGCCGAGAGGAAAAGGGGGTATCGTTTTTAAATAAAATAAATACACTCAACAACACAGAAGCAGAGAGTATTATTAAAAGTTTCTTTAATTTTTGATTACGGTTGAAAATAGTTGGTTCCACATCAGCTAGCCCGTTACCATTCTTGCCAATGGGGTCGTTATTCATACAACAATCATAGCATTTTCATAGTTTAAGAAGTATTTTTTCGAGCAGGGTCTCAATCTCCCCTTCGCCGCGGCGGGCCAGGAGATAGCCCTCGACAAGACTTTGTGAGAGGTTTTCTAGCTCCTCGGGAGAATAGTTTTTGGCGTAACCTTTGGCTTTGTTGTAGGGGAATGGCTTCATATCGGTCTCGGCGACACCCTTCGTTTTTGAAGCCAGAAGCATAGATTTCACTTGCCAGAAAATTTTGAAAAATATTTCATCGACCGAGACCCCGGCCGCCAAGGCCTTCTGGTAAAGAGTCCAAGCTTCTTTTTTATTTCTGGCACCCAAGGCGTCCGTTAGGATAAAAATATTAAATTCTCTGCCCTTTTTGTCAAAAAGGGGCTTTTCTTCTTCCTCTTTGGGAGAGAAGTCCACAACCGCGCCGAAAAGGTCTTTGTGATAAAACTCGTCTCTCATATCTTTTTCATCTCACCCCAATTGTCCCCCGCCTGCGCTTCAACCGTTATCGGCACTCCGAGGGTCTCTTTTTCGGGGAAAGCTTTTTCCATTATCTTTCTGATTTCGGGAGCGACCTTGCCGACAAGCGAGTCTTTCACTTCATAAACAAGTTCGTCATGGACTTGAAGAAGGAGGCGGACATCCTCTCCATATTTATTCTTCTTTATAAAATCATCAATTTGCTTCATGGCAAGTTTCGTCAGATCGGCTTGCGTTCCTTGGATCGGCGCATTTATCGCCATGCGTTCCGCCTGCGCCTTCACATAAGGCAGGGGTGAGCGGAAACCGGAGAAATAACGCCGCCTTCCGAACATCGTTTCGGTATAACCACGGCGCTCCGCCTCGGCCTTAACGCGGTCAAGATAGTTCGAGAGTCCGTGAAAGGTTTTAAAGTATTCGTTGTAAAATTCTTGCGCTTCCTTGCGGTCAACACCAAGATTGGTCTTTAAGGCATTAACCCCCATACCGTAGAGAATGCCGAAATTGATGGTCTTCGCCTTGATGCGCATGCCCTTGTCGACATCTTTCTCCCCCACCTTGAAGATTCTTGCGGCCACACCGGCGTGGACGTCCGTACCTAACTTAAAGATTTCAATAAGTTTTTTGTCTTTCGAGAGAATGGCGGCGATACGAAGTTCAATTTGCGAATAGTCGAAAGAAACGAGCCGAAAGCCTTTCTCGGCGACAAACGCGTGGCGGATGGCGCGGCCCAGCGCCGTTTTATTCGGAATGTTCTGGAGATTGGGCGAGTTGGAGGCCATACGGCCCGTGGTCGTACCCGCCGCGAGAAAGGTGGAGTGGAGCCGAGAATCTTTATCCAAGAGCGGCGGGATAGCGTCGATGTAAGTCGAGAGGAGTTTGGCGAGCTCTCGGTATTCAAGAATCATTTTCACTATCGGATGTTTGTCTTTTAGTTTCTCGAGCTCCGACTCCTTCGTTGAGAGTGCTCCGGTCGGAGTCTTTTTCTGGTTTTTGCCGGCTAGGCCCAATTTTTCGAAGAGAATACCGCCAAGTACCTTGGGCGAATTGATGTTGAACCCGCCCGACTGAACACCTTCAGCCGTTCGGGCGGGTTCCTCCCCCGCCGCGCGCCAAATCGCTTCTTCAAGGCGCGCGAGTTCCTTGTGGTATTCAAGAGAGAGCTTTCCGAGATTTTTCTTGTCAATTTTGATGCCCCGGGCGTTCATGGCGCCCACGATCGGAATGAGCGGCTTCTCTATTTCTTCAAAAAGTTTTTTGGCACCCCTCTTTTCAAGTTCCTTTTCAAGAACTTGCCTTGCCTCCTTAATATCTTTCGTTTTCGTAAATCGAAACACCTCTTCAAGGGTTGGATTACTAAGATTAGAGTCTACAACCCAGAGCGCGAGACAAAGCTCCTTCTCTTCCAAAGAATTTTCTTGTGAGGGTAGAAAATTGTCCGCGGTTTTCCGCTCGACATGGCTGTCCCCCAAAATATTTTTTACCCTCTCTCCCATCGTTCTAAATTCAAGTTTCTTGAATAGCTCTTCCAATTTTTCTATGTTCACGCTCTCGCGCCAAGCGGCCGGCAGAGCGAAGTTTATCGGCGCGTCGGTGCGGATAGTAGCAAGGGTTTTAGAAAAGAGCGCCTCTTCTTCGTTGTCGAGAAGTAAATTTTTTATCCTTTCGGTAATGCTCGCTTTTTTATAAGCGTCTTTGTCTTTCTTAAGGGCTTTATAAATATCTTCTACCGTGCCGAAAGTCGTGATAAGGGCCGTCGCCGTTTTCTCTCCGATACCTTTGACGCCCACGATGTTGTCGGAAGGATCACCGCGCAGTCCTTTGTAATCCACAAGAAGTTTGGGCCCGAAGCCGAAACGCGTCTCAACCTTTTTCTCATCATAGAGAATGGTGTCACTTATACCCTTTTTGAGAGTATAGACCTTAACCCGCTCCGGCTCGACGAGCTGGAGCGCGTCCATGTCGCCCGTGGCGATAATAATTTCCAAATCTTTGTTCTCTTTCAGATCTGAGACAATCGTCCCGAGAACGTCATCCGCTTCAAAGCCCGGATGTGAGTAGGTCGGGATATCGAAGGCGTCAAAAACTTCTTTGGCGCGTCCGAGCTGAAGGACAAGAGCGTCCTCGGTTTTGGCCCGGCCGGCTTTATAAGTTTCATACGCTTCGTGCCGATGTGTCGGTCCGGGGAGATCAAGACAGGCGATAATAAAGTCCGGCTTAAGTTCATTAATAATTTTAAGAAGCATCGTGGAGAGACCGTAGAGAGCGCCAGTCGGCTCGCCAGATGAGGCGGCAAACTCCGGCAGGGCGTGATAGGCGCGGTGGATTATCGCGTGCGCGTCAAGAAGCACCAATCTCTTCTTCCCCTCTTTTTTGGCTTTGTCTTTAGTCATAAGAAATTTCGCGCGTGTGTTCGTCCACAAACCTGAACCGGATAGTCTTCGCGTCCTCGGGAATAATACCTCGGACATTCTCGGGCCATTCTATCAGAATCAAATTTTCCGGCTCTTTGGTAATTTCCTCCCAGCCGAGGTGTAGAAGTTCTTTGTCGCCTTCCAAGCGGTACGCATCAATGTGTATAAGACGGCGGAAGTTTTTGAAATCAATATCGTAAATTTTTTCTATGACAAAGGTTGGGCTCTGGATACTTTCCGTGACACCGAGCGCCTGCCCAAGCGCTTGCGCGAAAGTAGTTTTGCCCGAGCCGAGATCTCCGGAGAGGGCGACGACCGTTGCTCCTGAAGAGGACCTCAGGCTCCCGAGAAAATTCTCGGCGATCTCCCCTGTTTCGATAAGACTCTTTGAGATATATTTCATAAAAGCATTTTAGCACTTTAGGCAAAAAGAAAGGGCAGAGATTTCTCTCTGCCCTTGTTGGGGTAACACATGGCGTTACCGACTCCGGTCGAGTGAGCGCGGGCAGCGGTCGACGAAAACGTTCTGCCCACCACCGCCGCGGTCGCCGCCGAGAATCCACTGGACCCTCTGCGTCGAGTACTGATCAATCCGGAAAGACCGGCTAACCGTACCCATCTGGATACCTTTCTCATAGAAAACGACGGTGGCCGCGAGACCACGCGACATTTCAAGAAGGTTCGGTGCCATCGCAACCCAGACCGGCTGGCCGGGCGGCAACTCAATCGCCTCACCATTCGTCGGGAAAGGATACGTCGGGTAAAGCACCGCGCGCGAGCTGCAGAAGTTGATCACTTGAGCATTGACTCCACGCTGGAGAAACCAAACGGGTTTGACCTCGTACTGAGTCGACGACGGCACGGTCGGCACGGTCGTGTAACCCAGGCCGGTGCAGCCCGACACAAGAACGGCTGCGATGATTGTAAAGAACCTGTTCATAGACCCTCCTTTGGGCCTTCGTTTAACCTGTTGCCATTATACCATAAGAGGTAGGTAAAAGTCAAGGGCTAAAATGGGGCTAGAATTGGGCTTAAACTAGGAGCTCTCGGCTTTAGGGCTTATAATAGGGGGATGGTTAAATTCGACGAAGAAAAGCAGAAGGAGAAGCTCAAGGCCCTTCTCGAACGAGAAGAGGAAGAGCTCGCCTCTGCCCTGTCGGGGCGTCACGGCGTCACCTATGTCGACCTTTCCTCCCACCCTATAAACATCGACGCTCTGCGGGTGATTAAGGAGGCCGACGCTAGGGCGGCGGATTTGGCGGTCTTCAACGCCACCGATAAGCGCATCGCCGTTGCGGTCATCTCCCCCGAGAACGAAAAGACGCGAGAGGCAATAGCGCTCCTCGAGTCCAAGGGCTACATACCGGAAATCTTCATGGCCTCGCACCAGAGTCTTGAGAAGGTCTGGGAGCGCTATAAAGATATGTCGTACTCCTTCGAGACCAAGTCCGGCTCTCTCGACATTTCGAACGAAGAGATTCTCGAGATAATCAAAAGCGTTAACTCTCTTGAGGACATCACTAAGATGATTAAGAATGTCCTGTCTCTGAAGCGCGCCTACCGGATCTCAAAAATTCTTGAAATCATTCTCGCCGGTGCCATCAGTCTCAAGGCCTCCGACATCCACCTCGAGCCGGAAGAAAAAGAGGTGCGTCTGCGTTACAGACTCGACGGCGTCTTAACCGACATTCTCCACTTCGATTCGGAGACTTTTGAACTCTTGCTCTCGCGCATCAAACTTGTGAGCGAATTAAAACTCAACGTCAAGGAAAAAGCTCAGGACGGCAGATTCTCCATTAAGGTCGGCGAAGAGGATATCGAGGTGCGCACCTCGCTTCTCCCCGGACCCTACGGCGAGTCTGTAGTGCTCCGAGTCCTCAACCCGAACGCGATTGCGGTGGAACTCGAGACTCTGGGTCTTGACCCGCGTCTCTTGGAAATAATTAAGCAACAGATTAGAAGACCCAACGGCATGATTCTCACCACGGGGCCCACCGGTTCGGGTAAAACGACGACTCTTTACGCTTTTTTGAGACACATCTACACTCCGGACATAAAAATAGTCACGATTGAAAATCCGATTGAGTACCACCTCAAGGGCATCGTCCAGACACAAGCCGAAGAGGACAAGGGCTACAGCTTCGCCGAGGGGCTCAGAAGCGCCCTGCGCCAGGACCCCGACATCATCATGGTGGGAGAAATCAGAGACGAGGAAACGGCGACAACGGCAATCAACGCCGCGCTCACCGGTCACCTCGTGTTCTCGACCCTCCACACGAACAACGCCGCGGGCGCCTTCCCGAGATTGCTCGATCTCGGAGTCAATTCCAAAGTTATAAGCTCCGCCCTCAACATCTCGCTCGCCCAGAGACTCGTGCGTAAGCTCTGCGAGAATTGCAAAAAGGAGGTGCCTCTTGAGGGTAAAAAGAAGGAAATTATAGACAAAATTCTTGCCAATGTTCCCGACCCCGCCTATTTAGAGGGGGTTCAGAGAGCCCACGTTTGGGAGGCGCTGGGCTGTGGCAAGTGCAATAATATCGGCTTTCTTGGCCGAATTGGCGTCTTTGAAGCTGTTTTGATAGACAATGAGATAGAAAAAGCGGTTATACAAAATCCTTCCGAACGCGATATTCGTGAGGCAGCTAAGGGACAAAAGCTTCTGGGTCTCGTGGAGGATGGAGTAATTAAAGTGCTAAAGGGTGTTACGACGCTCGAAGAACTCGACCGCGTGGTGGACCTTTCGTCAATAGATTAATTGTGGCGAAACTCTAAAAGTATTAAAATTGTATTAGTCAATATTGATTAGTTTCTTGGAGAATGAATAATTGGGTCTGGAGTCCTGACTGCGCAGGCGAGTCCAGCACATAAATCTCTAAGCAACACTTTCAGAATACACCAAAAGCTAAACGATTCTTTTGAGGATGGCTTCAGAAATCCCAAGGGATACCAAGAGTGTCCTTAGAGAAAAGTCCAAATGCCCCGAGAGGCACGTTGCTTAGAGATTTATGCTCTGGATAAGAACGGATTTGCTGGAAAATAGTCTATCACATAAAAATTTTTATGTCAAGTAAAGGAAGTAAGGAGCCTAAGGACAAAGAAGAGGGTGCCTATGCTTCTTTTCTCGATAATGAGTTGAGGCCGTCCCGCTGGGACGAATACATCGGCCAGAAGGCGGTCAAAGACAATCTCAAGATTCTTCTCCGGGCGGCCATGGAGCGTGGCACTCCGCCCGAGCACGTCCTCTTCTACGGGCCGCCGGGGCTCGGTAAAACGACCTTGGCCCACTTGGTGGCGAAAGAAACGGGCCGAGCGATAAAGATTACCTCCGGCCCGGCCATAGAGCGCGTCGGAGACTTGGCCTCTATCCTCACCAACCTCTCTGGGGGCGACATCCTTTTCATAGACGAAATTCACCGATTAAACAAAACGGTTGAAGAGGTCCTCTATCCCGCCATGGAGTCGGGAGTGCTCGATATTATTATCGGCAAAGGACCTTCGGCGCGCACCATCCAGCTAGAGTTGCCGCCCTTTACGCTCCTGGCGGCAACAACAAGAGTGGCAATGATCTCTTCGCCATTAAGAAGCCGATTTTCCGGCGGAGTTTTTCGTCTTGATTTTTACACCGAAGAAGAGATTGCCGAGATTTTGCGCCGTTCGGCAAAAATAATCGGTGTCGAAATGGCAAAAAATGCCGAAAAAGAAATCGCCAAACGCTCGCGCTTCACGCCGCGCACGGCAAACTACTTCCTCAAACGGGCCCGCGACTTCGCGCAGGTCGAGAATCGCTCTTTGGACAAGGAAACCGTTGAGCTTGCCCTCAAACTTCTCGGTATAGACGAGAAGGGTCTCTCGCCCTCGGACAGAAAGCTTCTTGAAACGGTGGCGGAGAAGTTTGGCGGCGGACCGGTGGGGCTCTCAACTCTTGCCGCCGCCCTTTCGGAAGAAGAAGCGACCGTTGAGGAGTTTAATGAGCCCTATCTCTTGCAGCTTGGCCTCTTAGAGCGCAGTCCCAGGGGACGAGTGCTGACGGAGCATGCTTATAAACACCTTGGCCTGCCTGCGCAGGCAGGCAAAACCGTTCCGACCAGGCGCCAGAAGAAACTCCTATGAGTCCCGTTAGAGATAGGAAGCGCTAGCGCTTCCGAAGTTATATAATGCCTCTTATTAGAACAACATGATTAATCTCTAACGGGATGAGTGGCCACAACAAATGGTCAAAAATAAAAAATAAAAAGGCGGTTACGGATGCGGCTAAGTCTAAAATCTTCTCAAAAATGGCTCGCCTAATCTCCGTCGCCTCAAGGGAGGCGGGAGGCGACACTAGTTCCCCCGCCCTGCGGGCAGTGGTGGAGAAGGCGCGCGAATATAATATGCCGGCCTCAAACATTGAGCGCGCAATCAAGAAGGGTGCCGGCGGAGATAACGAGAACCTCGAGACGGTGACTTACGAAACCTACGGCCCGGGAGGGGCGGCCCTGATAATCGAGGCCCTTACGGCAAACAGAAATAAGGCGGCGCAAGAAGTAAAATTTATTTTGTCGCAACACGCCCTTGGTCTCGCAACACCGGGCTCCGTCACTTGGGCCTTCGTCAAAGACGGGCGCGAATGGCGACCGACAACGACCGTCGCCCTCTCCGAAGAAGACGAGAAAAATCTTGAAAAACTTATAGAGGCCCTTGAAGAAAATGATGAAGTCCAAGACGTCTACACCAACGCGGCCTAAGAAAATTCTCGCTGTTGACCCCGGTTTCGACAGGGTCGGTATTGCCCTGCTTACGAAGGAGCGCGGCAATCCCAAACTTATCTTTTCGGAATGTTTTAAAACAAATAAGAAAAAAACCGGGGCCGAAAGACTTTCTTCAATAGGCAAGAGGCTTAAAAAAACAATACGGGAGTGGCGCCCCGAGGCGCTCGCCATCGAAACGCTTTTTTTCAACACCAACGCGACGAGCGCCATAGGCGTAGCTGAAGCGCGCGGCGTTATTCTCTACGAGGCGGACAAGGCCGGGCTTGAAATATATGAGTACGGCCCGCAGACGGTAAAGGTGGCCGTTACCGGCTACGGCAAGGCGGGTAAGAAAGAGGTTGCCTTGATGGTCAAAAAGCTTTTGGGCATGAAGGGTCAATTGAAAATACTGGATGATGAGACCGATGCGATTGCCCTGGGGATTACTCATCTTGCAACTGAAAGGGGTATTTGATACAAATATTAGCATTCAAAAATGCCGGAAGTTTTTCGAGCATTTTTATTAAAAATTAGTTTTAATTTTAAAAATGGACGAAATTGACGAAGGATTGGAAGAAGAAGGGGATCTTGATTCTAAGCTTCCGGAAGACGAAAAGAACGCCGATATCCTCGATGAAGAGCATGAAAGTCTAGAGGAGCTCGCCGAAGACGAGGAAGAAGAGGAGGAGCCGTTCGACGACGTCAATCCGCTCTAAGATTATCCGCCCCGAAGTTGCGTCGGGGCGGATTTTTCTTAAAGAGGCTCAATTTTAATAAACCGATGTTTCCCTACTCTTAGGGTCACTGGTTTATCGCCGAGCGTCTCGTCGACCGAGGAAATTTTTTTTCCTGTCTCGACATTGGTGATTGCCCCCTCTTTGATAAGGCGACGCCATTCGGTCTTCGATTCAACGATGCCTTGAGCCAGAAGAGTTTCGGAAAGTTTTGTGCCGCGAGAAATTTTTACCGTCTCCGGGGTTTGGGGACTTTGTCTTTTGGAAAAGGTGTTGGTGAATTCTTTTTCGGCCTCTTTGGCGGCGGCTTCGCCGTGATAGATCGAGACTATTTCGTGCGCCAAGCGCATTTTCACATCTTTTGGATTATGTTTGGAATCGGAGAGTTTTTTCTCTATCTCTTTTATTTCCGAGAGAGGCGCATAGGTGGCGAGTTTGAAATAAATCGCAATAGCAAAGTCGGGAAGAGACATAACCTTGCCGAACATCTCGCTGGGCTTGTCGGTGATGGCGATGTAGTTATCGAGGCTCTTTGACATTTTTTCCTTGCCGTCGAGACCGGGCAAGATTTCCAACGACATTACCGCCTGTTGTTCTGATTTGTTGGCCTTCATAACGTCGCGCCCCACGAGCATGTTGAAGGTCTGGTCGGTGCCGCCAATTTCAAGGTCACAGGAGCCGTAAATTTGGGAGATAACGAAAGAATCAATACCTTGGAAAACGGGATAGAGCATCTCGTGCATGAAAAGTTCCTGGCCGGCCGAGAGCCTTTCCTGGAACATGTCGCGCTCGATAAGACGCGAGTGCGTCGTGTGCTTGAGAGCCCAGAGAAGGTTTAGAAGGGTGATAACCGAGATACGATCTTTGAGCCCGAGGTCGCGCACCTGCATTCTCGTTTTTTCGAAAACGATTGCTTTGCCGACGAAAGAATTTGGGGTGATTCTTATTTTGGCCGTCTTTTTTTCTACCGTGACGTCCATACTGACTTCGTAATCATTCGGCAGATTAAGATCGGTGATGTTGGTAAACCAGTCTGAATTTCTTATCCAAGAAAAATATTTCGGTTCGGTTCTTAAAATTTTGCCGACCTGGTCTATATAGGTTTTGGCGTTATGGTCGACCTCCGCCTGCTCGAGCTCGGGCCTCGTTTTGCTCTTGCCCGACGGGTCGCCGATGCGCGCGGTAAAATCACCGACAAGAAACACTGTTTTGCAGCCCAGGTCCTGAAGCTGGCGCAATTTCCTAAGAATAACGGCGTGCCCAAGGTGGATATCGGGACGGCTCGGGTCCACTCCGAGTTTTATAATAATGTCTTTTTGGTATTCTCCTTTCGCTTTTTTAAGAAGTTTTTCCGTAAAGACGCCGCCGGGGTCGACGAGTCCGCTGACGCCGCGCGCGAGTACTTCCTCGACCTCTTTAGTCATATAGAGCCAATTTAACACGTTCGGCCTAAAAGTGAAATGTGTTAAAATGGGCCTTTAGCGGTCCAAAAAATGAAGAAATTGCGTCATTCCAACCGTTTTTTAATCTCGGTCACCCTAGTTCTTTTTGTTGCCGGCGCCCTTGTTCTTTGGGTCTCGTCGTTCCGCATCCCCGCCCTGGAAGACATTTCTGAGCGCAAGGTGGATCGCTCGATAAAAATATATGACCGCACGGGAGAAATTCTTCTCTACGACACCTCGAGGGACACGAAGCGTGCGACCGTGCTCCTCGACGAGATTTCTCCTTACGCGAGACTGGCGGCCCTGGCCATAGAAGACAGAAACTTCTACTCCCACAACGGCTTTCAGCTACGCTCCTTTCTTAGGGCGGTGCTTATAAATATAACCAGCCTTTCTTTTAGCCAGGGCGGCTCAACCATTACCCAACAGGTGGTAAAAAATTCCATTCTCACCAAAGACAAGACCCCGGCCAGAAAATTAAAGGAGTTGATTCTTGCTCTTAAGCTTGAAAAGGTTCTTACCAAGGACCAAATTCTTTCTCTGTATTTAAACGAAATACCTTACGGCGGCACAATCTACGGCATAGAGGAGGCTTCTCAAAACTTCTTCGGCAAGCCGGCCAAAGACCTGACGCTGGCCGAGTCCGCTTATCTCGCCGCCCTGCCAAAAGCGCCCACCTACTACTCTCCCTACGGCTCACACAAGGCCGAGCTTGAGACAAGAAAAAATCTTGTTCTGACGGAGATGCTCGAGAACGGCTTCGTGTCACAGGAAGAATTTGATTCGGCGATAAATGAGGCGGCTGAATTCAGGCCAAGGCAAGACACGGGAAGTATTAAAGCGCCCCACTTCGTCTTCTTCGTCCTCGAAGAGCTTGCTCGGGCCTATGGAGAAGAAACTCTTTCGGGCAGCGGCTTTAAGGTTGTGACGACCTTAAATTATGAGATTCAAAAAGAGGCGGAAGCTGTGGCCAAAAAATACGGCGTCATAAATAAAGAACGCTTCCGGGCGGAAAACAACGCCATGGTTGCCCTTGATCCAAAAAATGGCGATATCCTTGCAATGGTCGGCTCGAAGGATTATTTTGATCAGGAAATTGACGGCAACTTCAACGCCGCGACCGGATACAGACAGCCCGGCTCGACTTTCAAGCCCTTTGTTTATTCGGTGCTTCTCAATCGCGGCTATACCGATAAAACAGTTTTCTTTGACGCTCCGACGCAGTTCTCTCCCGCCTGCCCGCCGGATAAATTTGAGACCGACGACGTCTGCTATTCGCCGGTAAATTATGACGACAATTTCCGGGGCCCTATAACAATGAGGAGTGCTCTAGCGCAGTCGATAAACATTCCGGCCGTTCAGGCGCTCTATCTGGCGGGGGTCAAAAACTCCGTTGACCTTGCAAAAACCCTTGGCATCGAAAGCCTGACAGACCTCGATGCTTATGGTCTCTCTCTTGTTCTTGGCGGCGGTGCCGTTTCTCTTCTCGATATAACTTCGGCCTACTCTGTTTTCGCAAACGACGGAATAAGAAATAAATACAATCCCCTTCTCTGGATTGAGGATAAGGACGGCAATATTATAGACAGACGCGCGGCCTACCCAACGAGAGCCCTCCCCGAACAGACGGCGAGGATTATCTCAAGCATTCTCTCGGACAACGAGGCAAGGGCGCCGTCTTATGGCCTTAATTCTCCCCTTTACATTGCCTCAAGAGACGTGGCGGTGAAAACCGGCACCTCGAACGATTACCGAGACGCTTGGATTATCGGCTACACACCAAATATCGCCGTTGGTGTCTGGGCCGGCAATAACGACAATTCAGAGATGGAGAAAAAGGTGGCAGGATTCATTGTTTCTCCAATGTGGCGGGAATTTATGGACAAGATTCTTCCGTCTCTCCCCGTCGAGCCGTTTCTTAGTCCTGAACCGGAAGACGACGACTCTCTTAAACCAGTCCTAAGAGGAGAGGCGGGTGAGCCGGGGCAAGAAATTCATTCTCTTCTATATTGGATTGATAAAGAAGATCCGAGGGGTCCGGTTCCCCAAAATCCGTCAAACGATTCTCAGTTCAATAATTGGGAGTATGCGACAAGGCTCTGGCTTAGCTCAAGAAGGCCCTAAGACTGATTCATTGGCATCACAAGGTAGAGGAAGCTCGTGTCCCCAACACCGCGCACCAGAATGGGGCGCGCCTCTCCGCCAAACTCGAGAGAAACACTGTCGGTGATTATGGACTGAAAACAGTCGGTAAAATATCTGTGGTTTATATTTACAGAAATATCTTCGCCCTCGAGCGCGGCGTCAACGGCGTCGGTGTTTTCGCCGACGGCGTTGTTTTTTGACTCAAGCTCAAAGCTTTTTGCTTTCGGCATGAGCTTAAAAGTGAGCTGGTTAAAGTTGTCCGAGAAAATAAGGCTTGTTTTAAGGGCGTTTATGAGGTCTTGCTTTAAAACAATCGCTTTTGACTTCATCTCCTTGGGAATAATTTGTTTGTAGTCAGGAAAGGATCCGTCAACAATGCGAGAAGTGAGATAAACACCGCCTGCCCTCATGGCTATTTGGTGTTCTTCGACAGAAATAGAAACATCTTCTTCTCCTTTATCAAAAATTCTTGATATCTCGACGGCATTTTTTTGTGGAATAAGAATTTGTTTAAATCTTGGGGCCTTTTTCACTCTAATTCTCTTCTCGGCAAGCCTAAAAGAGTCCGTTGCGGCAAAGACAAGCGCGTCTCCCTCGTGAGTAAGAGAGACCGCCGAGAGTTCCGGCCTTGCTCCGCCCACGGCCGCAGCATAGACAACAGACCTTATGCCAAAAACAAGGTCTCGCGCCTGTATTGAAAAAGCTTTTTCGTCTTCTATTTCCGGAATAACCGGAAAATCTTCGTTCGGGATTGTTTTGATAACCGTTTTTGTGTTTTTTGTTTTTATCTCCAGGGTTTGTCCTTTGGTGCTTATGTTTATGCTTTTGTCGCTTGATAACGAGGAGATAAAAGAAGTTATTATTTGTGCCGGCACCACGGCAATTCCCGGTTCGGTTATTCTGACGGGGATGCTAATTGAGATTCCAAGGTCCAAGTTGGTGGCTTTTATAGCAAGAGCGTTTTGTCTGGCACTAAGGTATAATCCGGAAAGAACCGGTAGGGCGTTGCTTCTCGCGGAAACTTTGTTAGCTTTGTTTAGGGCCTCCTCGAGTTGTTCTTTAATACATTCTATTTTCATATATAAAAATTATATTAATACTATTAGTAGTGTGAATAAGTGCATAGACCAAAAAATCCAACACCAGCGCCGTTTCCTGAATTTTTATTTCTGATAACTTGAGGATTAGCCATAGATAGAAACGAACACATCTTGGCCAGACGAGAAAAAGATAAAATCCTCAACATCTTCTTAACAGCTTTTTCATAGTTAATATACATACTTTTACACAGCCAAAAGGTTTCTAATTCTAACGACCTCTTCCAGGAGCCCTTGGTCGGCTTTTATGTCATTTTTTATTTTTTCACACGAATGAATCACGGTGGTGTGATCTCTGCCGCCGAGCTTCTGGCCGATGGACGGGTAAGAAATATTAAAATCTTCCCTTAAAAGGTACATGATTATTTGCCTTGGTCTTATTACCTCTTTATGTCTGGTTTTTTCGTAAATACTGTCTTCTTTTATGTTGTAGAAATCGGAGACAACCTTAACAACATCTTTGACCGCCACCGCCTTCTTTGGTTTTATGTTGTTTTTAATGTAGTTTCTAACGTCGGTCATGCTAATCTCCTTGTTTTTAAGCTGGGCGTGACAGAGAAGGGTGTTCACCGCGCCCTCAAGGTCTCTGATGTTGCCGTTTATGGTGTGGGCCAGGTAATCTATTATTTCTCCAGAAAGATTCATTCCCTGTTGTTTTGCCTTAGCAGATATTATTGCGACCCGGGACTCTTTGTCCGGGACCGGAATATCAACCGTCATCCCGGCCGAGAGCCGCGACTTCAGGCGCTCCTCGAGACCGGTAATGAAATAGGGGTGTTTGTCGGAAGAAAAGATTATTTGCTTGTTGCTGTCGTAGAGGGCGTTAAAAAGGTGGAAGATTTCCTCCTGCAACTTTTGTTTATCGGAGAAAAACTGGATATCATCAACGATAAAAACGTCATATTTCCTGTATTTATCCTTAAAAATCGCAATTTTATTGTTCTGGAGCGCGTTCATCCACTCTTGGCCGAACTGTTCCGAGGTCATGTAGTAGACTCTTTTGCTCGGACTGGTTTGTTTTATGTAATTTCCCACCGCCTGGATCAGGTGTGTTTTGCCGTGGCCGGTTGAACCATAGATAAAAAGTGGGTTGTACATGATTCCCGGTTTTTTTATCACCGCTTGAGCCGCCGCGTGGGCAAGCTCGTTGAACGGCCCAACCACAAACGTCTCGAAGGTGTAGCGCGGATTGAGATTATCGTCCTTGTTTACCAGCACTTCCGGTAAAGGAAGCTCCTTGGTGTGAGTTTCGCTCTCGGGCCTTGATTCTTTTCTCCTCACCTCCTCCTTGTTCACCACGTACTCAACAGCATGAATGGCGCCGTTGACGTTTCTCAGGCTTTTAAGAATGGTGTTGTGGTATTTTGTCAGAAGCCACTCTTTCACAAAGGCGTTGGGCACGGAGAGAATGATTATGCCGGCATCTTCTTTGACAATTTTTGTGTCTTTAAACCAGGTTGCGAAGTTTGCGCTTGAAATACCCAGCTCTATCTCGACGAGGACACTTTGCCAGAGCTGTTTATAGTCAGTCATGGGAATATCGGTACTATAGTATATCTTTTAGGGCTCTCGCGAGAACTTGTTAAATCATCAAAAAATGTTTATAATATGTTTATAACTTGTTAATAATAAATGTCGAGAACTTACCAACCAAAAAAGAGGAAAAGAGCCAGAACTCACGGATTTTTATCGCGACACAAAAGTTCCACCGGCAGAAGGACCGTTCGTAATAGACGAAGAAAGGGCAGAAGGAGACTCGCCGCCTAAATGCTTCCCCGAAACAGGAGAATCTCGCGCGAACTTTTTGAAGTTATTTTAAAATTCGGCAAAAAAGTCGATTCAAAATATTTCTTCTTGAGAACAGCACCGTCAAAGACGGCCCGCCTCGCCGTCTCCGTGTCAAAAAAGATTTCCAAAAAGGCGGTGGTGCGCAATAAAATTCGCCGCCGAACCTATTCTGTCGTGCGCGAGCTCTTACCAGCCCTTCCAAAGAAACTTTTTTTACTTATTGCCAAGCCGGGCACGGATAAGCTTAGGGGAGAAGAGCTTAAAAACGAACTGGCAGAACTTTTATCTAAAGGATAGAATTACCCAATGTCCGACCTCTACCACAACTTCATTTTTAACCCTATCTACAACTTTCTCATCTTTCTTTTCAACGCGCTTCCCTGGGCTGGCGCCGGCATTATCATTATTATCCTGACGATTGTCGTGCGCCTCATCATCTTTCCCCTCTCAAGAAAGGCCATCCACACCCAAGTGAAGATGGCCGAGATTGCTCCCGAGCTTGAGAAAATAAAAGAAAAGTACAAAGACAAGTCGGAGGAGCAAGCCAAGCAAATTCTCTCGCTCTACAAAGACAAGAAGGTTAACCCTTTCTCTGGAATTTTCGTTATCATAATACAGATCCCGATCATTTTCGCGCTCTACCAAATTTTCCTCAAGTTTCCAGAGGTAAATAAGTCTCTCTTGTACTCTTTTGTGACAGCGCCGGAATACATCAATACCAACTTTCTCGGTCTGGTTGATATTACCGATAAAAGCATTGTTATTGCTCTTCTCGCCGGCCTCTCAACATTTTTCCAATTCAGTATTTCAATGAGAAACCAGACCCCGCCGCAAGGCAATTCCTTCGGCTCAAACCTTGCCCGCAATATGCAGCTACAAATGAAATATTTTCTTCCCGTAATCGTCTTCTTTGTCTCCTACAGTATCTCCGGCGCCATCGCGCTCTACTGGCTTACCAACAACCTTTTCGGTATCGGCCAGGAACTCGTGATAAGAAAGAAAATGAGGGCTACTCCTCGGGGGCCGGCTCAAGCTTAAGCGCCCAGAGTGACAGATCTTTTTTATTTATAAACACCAGGTAGTCTTCCCTGGGAGAAAGTTTCAGCTCGACAACGTCGAGATCCAAACCGACAACATTTGCCGGCTCGGCGAGAAGCTCCGAGAGTTCTGTTTCGGCATCAAAGACCCAAATCTTGTCTTGGAACGAGGTGCGGCCCAAATACCAATTGCTCGGCTCACCCGAGCCAATATTGTTTGAAGGAGTGGCGCAGAAAACGACCGCAAGCCTTGCTCTGCTCCAGACACATTTGTCGGCAAAGGTGGGAGAAGACATTTCGAAGCTGGTATCATCTTCCACATTTCTTATAAAAGATCTGATGCTTCCGGCATAACTCTGGGAAAGAACCAACCTCTTGCCGTCGTGACTCATAAGGGCCGTCAAATCCGGAACCGGTCCGATAACTTTAGTAAGACCTCCTGAGCCGCCAAGAGTGTAGGCATATCCGGGAGTATTGGCGCCGCCAGCCTTGGTATAAACGAGAAGACCCGTGTTGCCGTAAGGAGCAAGAGCCCAGTCGGTGAATTGCGAAGAAAGAAGAGTCTTCTGACCCGAGCCGTCAAAGGCGGACGAGACGACAGAGCCCGCGTCCTCAAGAACATAGAAAAGAGTGTTTGTGGAACCGGCCGCAGTTGAGCCAAGTTCGCCGCGCAGAGGCGTTGATGAAACGGAGTAAAACTCTTCTTCCGAAGAAGTGGCCGTCGCCTTCGGCGGTGTAAGAGCGAGAGAAATATTTTCTACTACATCAGAATCATCTTTAAGTGATCTGAAGAGGACGGCGCTCCCGTCCGCTCGGAAGTGCGCCTCATAAATTTTCGGCAGGGTCTGGTTCGTCAGCCTTGCTCTCTCAAGATTCCCAAGATTCACTTCGTAGATATGGCCCGTGGCGCGCTCGGCATAGCGCACGGCCGTAGAAGAGGTGCCCCTATTAAGGGCGACGAAGCCAGCGACGGGAACGTCAGTAATACGGAAAAGAATTTTCTCAGGAGCACCACCCTCGCCCGCCGAAGAATCTTCACCGCCCCCGCCCTCGCTGAACCCGCCCCCACCGGGAGGCACGACGAAGTCATCGCCCGAACCGAACGGCAAAAAGTCCCTCAGGGCCTCACCCACCGGCACCTCTGGATCTTTGGAGACGAGAATCCAGGAAAAAATTCCCAAGACGATTACGAGAATTACTCCACCGGAAATTAATAATATTTTTTTCATTTTTTGTTAGTAGCAGACATGCCAGTGGTTAAACTCGTTAACATAAATTGCATTTCCAATCCTGTAAGCAGGGCCAACGTTACTACAATTGTTTCTACCGGTTATTTCTTGTCCGTTGTCAAGTACAAATCTGTTTAGGGTCGTGGTGTTGTCCAAATCAACCGCGCCCCCTCCAGGCCTATGGTCCGTTGGGTTGTCTGCCAACACTCTTGATCCATTACCATGAAGCCAATACTCTGTCCCGCCGTTGATAACAATCATGCAAGTAGGACAATTTGCCCGAAGCGTTCCTAGCCCGGCAATTACGGTGCCACCTATGTCAGAAAGAGAGGTACACGCCGTTTGTCCTACCCATAAACATGAGGTTGTTCTTTGGACGGTAATTCCATTCTGGAGCAAAGCTCGGCGTAGCGCGGAGTCATCGGGCCAGGGTTCTCGTTGGATTGGCGGAGTTGTGCTTGCGGCCGGGATTGCGTCAAGAGAAATGGTAAAGTTCGTCAAGCGATCGCCGCCGATGCTGTAGAGAATTATCCAAGCACCGAGAGCGAGGAGCAGACCGAAAATAGCGTTTTGGATTGTTTTCTTGGCGTCACTTTTCGCCCCCATGGCATCGGTCGTCATGTACTTAATACCGCCGACGATAATCATAATGACCGCAAGAACTCCCGCAATGCCGATAATTAACATGAACATGCCTGAAATATATTGAGTCGGCGTGATTGTCCTTGCTTCCGTTCCACCGGTACCTATGGGCAGGGGTTGAAGCAGCTGGTAATCTTGTGCGAATGAAAAACTCGCTAGACCGATAAACAGGAACAGAGAAAGCGTGGCGCCAATTAAATATTTCATAATCCGAAGTTATTAATATTCTCGCTATTAAATTTTAAGAGCAAATTTTTACTTGCCGACTGCATAAGATTATCCAAGCTCTTGACCCGCACCGTTACACTTGCCGAGCCGGAACCCCCTTCGGGCGCACGATAGGTTACCGAACTTTCTTTATTTCTGTCGCCGGCATTGCTCGCCCAGTCGTATTCCAAGGAAAAGTCAGAACGGTCAGAAGTGCTGAAGAATAGCGGGAAGGCGGCCAGAACCACTTCGGGACTCTGCATATCATACTCGCTGATTTCTTTGTGGAACATGAAGCCGTAGAGCGGATTATTTTCATACACCGCCAAGGCGGGCGGGCGCGGGACGACATAGACCGAATTCTTGGCGAGAACGCTCTTGTCGCTCGCGATAATCTCCACCTCTATCGTCTGCGGCCTTGAGAGCACCGTATCGATGAAGAAAAGAGAGCCTCTACCGATTCCACTCACATTACCAAGCACCGTGCCATTTTTTATCCACTTATAGTTGAGGCTTGTCGGATTTCCTAAGCCTTGCGGTATGGCGACCAAGGTAATTCTCGACTGATTTGACCAGAGGGCCCGACCTTCGTAAAACGGCGGAGTGTAGGTCTCACCTTGCCAGAGGATGTCTACCTCCTGCGCCGAGACGCTAAACGCCGGAGCAAGTAGGAGGGCTATTAAAAGGGAGTAAAATGGCTTCATTTCCTTGATGTTATTATACTCGCAACTTTGGTAGTTCGCCCAAACTTACTGGTGATAAACATAAGGACAATCGAAAGGGTCCAGACGGGCAGGGCGCTGGCTAAAGGTATAACTTCCACGAACAAGGTTCCTGTCATGGTGATAATTCTTCCTGCGGTCAGAAACCTCATGCCCTTCATGGCAAACCAGAGGAAAAAGGTCATGAAAGCGAGAAGACCGATGACGCTTCCGAGAATCTGTCCCGCGACCGGAATGAGCTGGACCAGAATCTGAATACCGTCGAAAAACAGAGCCACGATGAGCATCAGGATAAAGGTTACTCCTCCGAACTTCTTATGGTGCTCTAGCTCTTGTTCCTGTATTTGTTCCCCTTCTTCGTTCATTGTTTATTCGGTTGCGCCTTGGCCGCAAGGATCTCGGCTTTCTTGGCTTCCGTTTCGGCATCCTGTTTCCACACTTCTTCTTGCTTGGCGCGCTTGATGGCCAAGACTTGCGACGGGTCGGAGGTGATAATCTGGTCCTCGGTGTAGGAAGCAATGTTTTTTATCGCGACGTGCTTGAGGCCGGCGAAGAAGATTCCTTCTCCCCTGTCGGACTCAAGCAATAAGAACTTTTCCTCATCCGTCAGGTTGAAAGTTTTCTGAAGCTCGTCGATAATTGTTGGCGACTGCTTCATCAGAATCTGAATTGACGAGTTGGTGATAATCGGGAGTCCATAAGGACTCTTCAAGAAGTCCCCGACGTCCTGCGTTATCGTGGCGACCCCGAGGAAATATTTTCTGCCTCGCTTGACGAGGCCCATGAGGAAAGAGGCGGTGTCCTCCGACTTCATCATCCACCACGCTTCGTCAATGACGAGGAGGCGCTTTCTAAGATCTTTCCTAATCGAATTCCAGATGTAGTGCGTGACGATGTACATGGCGATGGGTTTCAGTTCATCCTCCATGTCTCGGAGCGAGAAGACCACGAACTTTTTATTGATATCGACATTCGAAGGGCGGTTGATGAAGCCCGACCACGTGCCTTTGGTGTATTTTGAAAGTCTTTGGGCCAGAGACTCGCCACCCTCCATGCCCGCGAGCACGAGCTCGAAGTCAGACATGAGAGGCGGCTCGACATTTCTGAAGTCTGACTCGGCCGTAATGTCCTTCAGAGCATAGGTCTCGGTGATGGCGCGATCTATTATGGCGTCTTCTTCCGCCGTGAGACCGCCCATCATCAGGCGGAAGAGGCCGACTAGGTTGATAATATTTGAACGAAGGACATTGGCCGTGCTCTCGTCCGGGCCCGGGACGGGTAGGTCGAAGGGGTTGATGTGGTGCTCGGAGTTAAGGGAGATCTTGAAATATCTGCCGCCCGTCGCTTCCGCCATGTATTCGTACTCTCGCTCCGGGTCGATGACGATAACCTCCGTGTCGAACATAAGAGTCCTCAAGATTTCAAGCTTCGTGGCGTAGGATTTGCCGGCGCCGGACTTCGCGAACATTATTGAGTTGTAGTTCTCAAGCGAGAAGCGGTCGAAGAGGACGAGGGAGGAGTTATGTCTATTAATACCGTAGAGGATGCCTTTGTCGGAAGTCAGGTCAAATGAAGTAAATGGAAAGAGAGAGGAGAGTGGAGAGGAATTTAGCTTAGAGTGAACCTCCAAGAGGTCGTTTCCTAAGGGTAAGGTGCTTTTGAAGCCCTGTTCCTGCTGGAAGAGGGCGGGCTTAACGTAGATGAGTTTTGCTTCAAGAATGGATTTTATCTCCGACTCGATTTTATCCAAATCATCGGAGTTGTCGCCGTAGATTGTGATGTAGAGACCGACGTCAAAAAGCTTTTCTTGCGCCTGTTGGAGCTGGTCGCGCAGGTTCTCGAGGTCTTGGTAGGCGACATCAAGGACCGGATCGCGCACAAGACCCTTCTCCTCTCTGCCGTGAATTTGGGACTGCACTTCGGCAACCTTTCTTTGGAATTGGCGCAGAACCTTGGAGGTCTCTATCGGGTGGACGAAGATTGAGACGTCGAAGACCTTGTCCATATTGATAATTGGACTGAACCACCCCTCGGAGAGGAAGCGCGGATAGGAGATTACAAAGAAACTTCTCAAAACCTTCTCACCGAGATTTATTTCTTTCGGCCCGACCTTGAGGGCGGAGGGGGCGATAATATCTTTGAGCTCCAAGGCGCCCGCTTCGAAAATCTCTTTAGGCAGGATAGAGGCAATGTCCTGCTTCCCATCCTTCTTTTTATTGAAGAGTGTATCGAAGAGCCCCATGTTATTGGAGTTTAATCGGCTTCTCGGTCTCGCCGGGGTTAAACGCTTTGTAGAACAGTTCTATCGCCTCTTCCGTTCCCAGTCGCGCGACCCTAATACCGCTTCTTATGAGACCCTGTTCGACGACGCCCAAGCGCTCTTCGAGCTGGCTCCTGTTCTCGTCGAAGCTTGTCTCGGTTGTTATTGGACCTTCTTTCTTACCGCCGAGCCCGAGCTTCGAAGTAATACCGCCGGCGAGCCCATCCGCCTTCCCCGTCGAGAGGAGGGCAGGACTGTAGGGCACGACGATGAAGAAGTGTTTGGTCATAATGCTTGTCGACTCGGTGAAATTCTTTATGAACTCGATATATTCTCTCACCTGTATTTTCATCAGATTGTTTACCTGATTCTTTTCCTGCGTCTCGAGGAGGGCGATGTAGGGGCGGATGTCGAGCTTTCTCGACTGAATGATTATTTCTATAGAAAAGTCGAGCGAATTCAGGAAATCCTGGAATTGGTAAAGGATAGCCTGCCTCTCGTCCTCCGACTTGAGCGAGAAGTTTAAGGACGAGCAGAGGAGGATGGCGCGCATGCCGCCATCTTTGAGCATCACGACGCCGTCGCGCACCTCTTTTATCGGGATGAACTCCTGTGTGGGGCTCGAAGCTTGGGCCATTGTCTAATTATATCTTATCCTCTCTCCGATCGCTCTCTGAATTTATGTCATCTTTGACCCCGAGGCCCCAGGTGAGCTCTCTAAGTTTCGAATCGGAGAGCTTCGGCACATAAACTTGCTCCAAGGGCTTGTCTCTCTCGCCCGCGACCGGCGCTTTCTCCTCCTTTTTCCAGAGATAGAGCTTGTTGGTGAAAGTGTATTTGGCAAACGCTTCGACGACGGCGATGAACGGCTTGCCGTTAATCTTGTAGAACGCGAGGGCGAAGCCGAAAGCCATTATCGGCAGGCCGATGAGAATGGCGAGAAACTTCGGGATGAGGAAAAAGAGAACGACCGCGACGCCGATACCGCCGCCGGCGTAGACGAATTGCTTAAAGGTAAGTGGTCCGAAAATTTTGTCTTCCACCTCTATGAATTGTGGGACTTGAAAGCGCATGAAATTAAGAAGTAAGGAGTAAGAAGTAAGAAGTAGGAAGGAAGGAGTAAGGAGTAAGATGGGTCATGATTCGGAGAATGAACGGGTACTTTTTATAAAACCGTTAAGCAATTTTTGTGCCACGATCAACTGCTCTTCTATTTTATCAGACATTTCTGGCTTTATATAACCTATGTCTTTCGCTATTAGTAATTGATTTTGAACCTCGGCGAGCGAACCGAGGGCAATGTAATAAAACTGTAGTTTTTCTTTGGCAGAACTTCTGTTAAAACCTTCGGAAATGTTCGAGGTTATAGACACCGATGCTCGCCTAAGCTGGCTAGTTAGACCAAACGACTCTTCTTTGGGAAAACTTTTGGTAACTTTGTATATTTCCAGCACTAACTTATGAGCCTCTTGCCAGACTTTTAGATCCCTAAAGGTTTTGATTTTTGCATCAATTATCATACTTCCTACTTCTTACTCCCTGCTTCCCCGCGAGCCTACTTAAGAGGTTCGCGGTAGGGATCCGTGCCGTCGGGGTAACGATAATCTGGTAAAGGAGTTTTTATCTTCGGTTCCGGCCGTGCCTGCGGCGCAGGCTGTGTTGGTGCCGCTTCAACATGCGGAGCATCATGAACTTTTTCCCCCTCCTCGACCATGGGTAGAGCTGCGTTTGAGCCAGACCCAGCAGCAATTTTTGTAGAAATAGGTTCAAAAATCTTTTCGGCAATGGCTGCCGCTACCGCCAGAGCTTTTTCTTCAGAAACCCCAACCTCTCTTGTGATGTTTGAGACAAAATCAGCGGGGTTCTCAAAGCCATATAGGATAAACATCGCCTCTCTCTCAAGCGAGACCAACTGCTCGTTGTCTAAGGCATTCGCCTGGCCAACTTCTTTCACCAAACTTTTCCAAGGCAGAGATTCAATCGCCCGCTGGAGTGCCGGCGGTAGTTTGTCCCACTGTTCTTTTATAAGCTTTTCTTCTTCGGTCATGCGGCCTTTGGATTACCTTCAGAATTAGTTGTTTCTGGTGAAGTTTCTGGTTCCGCCGCCTCTTTTTCGGCACCACCTTCAATCACGCCTTCTTCTTGGAGCCCCTTTAATGCCTCTACAGCTTGATCTTTCTTTGATTTACCAGCCCTTATTTTGGCCGCCGCTGTCTTGTTGTAGCCGAGGATTGTTGGAATGAAATCTTTTTCAATCATTGAAGCATAGGCCAGCTTATGTTTTTCTGCCAAACTACTCGTTTCTTTTATTCCCTCAATTTCTTTGTCAAAGGCCTCAGTAATAGACGAACTCAATGCTTTAGAAGCCTGTTTCTGTTTTTCTAATTGTGTTTTAAGTTCATCAAGCTTCATTTCGCGCTCTCTTTTCAGGTGCGGATTGGCGGCAATGGAAACCTCGCGTTCCTGATCCCTTATTTGTTCCTCAATATCCAACTCTTTGTTTATGGAGGATTGTAGGTTCGCATCATTTTTTAATGCCTGTTCCTTTCTCCTCCTTAAATCTTCTTTTCTTGATGCGATTTCTTTTTTCCCTTCTTTTCCTCCTTTTATACCCACTAGCTGATCCACCCTTGCTTGCGCCTCTCTCCTTTCTTGTTCTGTTCCGCTCTCTTTTGCCCTCGCCAAGGCTTGTTTTGCCTGATCAATTTCTACTTCCGAAGGACCGTAAGATTTAGCAATTTTCTCTAGCTTATCATCCTGTTTCTTTCTGAATTCAGCATAGCCACCCTTGCCACCAGCCTTGCCCATATCCATTGCGGCACCAATACCAAGACCTGCTCCTCTAGCATCAAAACTTGCGGCGGCCCCCTTTCTTGCCGCCCAAAGTTGCAGACGAGCACCCCTATCTCCAGCGAGCGCTCTTTCTTTCAAATCACCCCTTTCTGCTGTTCTGGCGGCATATCTACCGACCGTTTGTCTGCCGGCAAATGCCGCAGTTCCAACGGCAGCCCCAGCAAGCCACTTGTTTGCCTTTTGTGCACTATTTCCCGCCCGATTGGCCCAACTCTTTGCGATAGATAGTGAAGCCAAGAGAAAGACAATAACTATTAGAAAATTCAAAATCACCATAAAGGGTTCTATGGTCAGCTGGCCGGGTTGGGCCGTGGCAATCTGTGATATGGAGTTTCTTGCATCTTGCAAATCTCCGGTATCGATTCCCAATACTCTCGCTACATCTCCCAGTACTCTTAGGGCAATCCAAGTAATCATGAAATATATTGGCGCAAAAAACGATTGTCCTATCAGCGTGTCGAGCCACTTACTTCCCGCCCCTCTTAGGGCGGGAAACGCGTATGAAAGAAAGGCCAATGGTGAGAGGATAAGAACGAAAATTAGCATCACATACCGCACGATAAACATGATAGATATGGAGAAAAAGACAAACGCAGCTATCATGAGCATCATCGTGCCCATTATTCCCATGACAAAGATTGTGCTGGTCTCAACACCCTCAGCATTATAAAGGTTTGTTAATTCAAGCCGGCTCATAAACTGATCGGCGATGCTCGTGGAACCCGGGTCAAGCGAAAAGTTATTAACTGATGCGCCAGGGCTTATGGCGCCGTAGAAGAAGAGCGCCAACATGTTCGAAGCATCTATGACAATTCTTGTGAAAAAGAGACTGAAGTTTATGAGAATGGCGACGATGATGATATTGACGATGAGACGCTTACTGTCCTCGCCCCAGCCGAGGATGATGCGTATTGCCGCGTAAAGGAGCAGGAAGATAAAGACCATATTGGCGAGGTCTCGGACGGTGGTCCAGGCCGCGTCTATCGCGGGAATATTGGCGTAGTTCTGTGCCACGTTAACGACAGTGTGATAAACAACACCGTTAAGCATGACTCCAGCAAGACCGGTAATAAGACCCGCAATTGCAAGCACCGCCTCCATGAGCCCGGTAACCAAGCCTCGTAGAGCGCAAGCAAACGAGCTGTTACTCAGGGCACACTGTATGTATTCGAATATCCAAGCATCAGCCGTTTGGGGTGCGATAACGCCACTTATCCCGAAGACAAGGATAAAAACGAGGAGAAAGGCGGAAATTCTCTTGGCGTATCTTTTCATCAACTAATTAGGGTATCGGGTTGCCTGGTCCGGGTCCTGGGCCAGGGAAGAATGGACCGCCCGGTCCCGGTACCGGGGCGGGCGGTGTGAAGCCGGCGCACCCATTCACACAACGGTTGAGTGCCGGCTGGTTACAGTTTCCGCTATTTGGGTCACTCGACGGGCAGTAGAGGTTGATGCAGTTGTTCATGCAGGTCTGAACCGCACCGGCGCCGGAAGTCGGCGGGGGTGGCGACGGGGGGACTCTCGGTGGTGGCGGAGCGGAACTAAAGAGACCGTCGGAGGAGCTGAAGACATAGCGGTTGAGAGCGCCCGAGACGAAGGCGGCGACAAGGTCCTCAAGATTCTGGGCATTTATAAATCTCTGCATATTCGCAGGCAAGACCTGATTGAGCTGATTGGCGATGACAGAGCCGGGAGTTTTTGTCGGTCCGAACCCGAGACACTCTCCGGAACCTGGGGCTCTTCCTCCTGTACACTCTCTCCAGCTCAAGAATCCACTGTCCCAACCTAGCTGCTCTCTTTGGAGGTCAAGTCTCTTGGCAATTCTTTCATCAAGGTCCGCTTGTGCCTGAAGAAATGCGCCGTATGGATTATTTGAACTGCGCTGGGTCATGCCAAACCATCCCTGCCAGCCGCCCTGACTAAAGTCGTCATAGAATCCTTCAATATTGCCGACAACATTTGTTAGAGTACATTGATAACGATTTTGCGGCATCCAGCTACCTCGATTTACATAATTTTGTTGGAGGGAACGTCTTATGGTGTTCTGGAAGGGCGAGCAGAGATAGCCAAGGTCAGAACCCCTGATAATCTCACCCGCGACACTGTCGGCGATGTTCGTGAAGAAGCTATCCGGGTCGGTGACATAGGCGGGGTTGCCTTCGAAGCCGTCATTAGCCCACTGAACAGTTGATTCGATCATTCTTTGTAAAATCGCTTGGGCCAGGACTCTTGCGGCCATGTTGGCAAGAGTAAGGCCAGTATCAAAAATAATCGACATGTTGACTGTGGGGTCTAAGACGATAGAGGCGCCGAAGAGTGCCTTTGCCTTGGGAGCGAAGGCCGGCAGGAAACTTGTCGCGAAAATTGAGAGAACCAGAAGACCCGTAATATATTTTTTGCGTATCATATTTTTATTCTATTACGCCCCACTTGCTGGTAAAGACTTCCATAAGCTCTTTAAGAATGGCCATTTCTTTCGCCCCGTTCTCTTTGATTGCCACAAGCCCTGACATGGCAGTCAGCGGCTCCTCATTCATTTTCCCAATCGATTTCATAGCGGCCGCATTCGAGAGATAAATGTTTATAAGCTCCAAGTGAAGAAGCGAGAGAGAAACGGGTACGGGCAGGACCTTGAGCGCCGTTGCGATCCCCGAGTAGGAGTCTGCTATTGGCGCGACAAACTGCGCGTAAGTATTCTCCGGCTGGTCGGTGGCGGTAAGGTCACCCATCACACCTGCCATGCTGGCCGCGTAAGTAGTGTAAATATTTGCGAACCCAAGGCCGTAGGTCCTCGCGTTCGCTTCACTATCCGCCACCATCTTAAGACTCTCGGCACCGATTTTTTCAAACTTGTGGAGTCCGACGGCCTGATCCAGATAGCGCTCCGCCACTTTTTCCATATCCTCTTTCTCAATATCCTCGTTCCCGACGGCGACACCGAGGTAACTAAGAAGCAGGTTGCGGCTGATAATATCGGTCTCCGTAAGGGGTTTCGGTTCGGCGGGCTCGGTGGTGGTCGCTTGCGGGGCAGCTGGCTGGGTAAAGTAGGCCAAGGCCTCTTCGTAGTCGTCGGGCCTCTCTGTTTCCACCGAATAAAGGACAGATTCACTCTCTTTTGTGTCCGAGAAACGCCATAAAAGTGCCAGTCCTACGATTACGACCGAGAACAGAAGGGCAAATATTGTTCCGAATCGCATGTTAGTGAAAATTATACCACACGGAATATAGGCATTTTTCGGCTCTAAAGGACAAAATGACCGAAATTGTGGATTAGGAAGGAAATCCCGACTCAAAGGGCAGAAATAAGGCGCAAATTGTTCTATTCACTCGTCAAATTCTTCTTATTTTCCATTTTTTCCAGATTTTCAGCCAATTTTTGCCACAAATCGAGATTCAAGTCCTCCGCCCGAGCGTTCTTGCCTATGCCAAGTTTCTTGAAAATCTCATTAATTTCACTTTTACCGAAAAGATTGGAGAGGTTTGAAGAGAGTTTTTTACGCTTGGATTTGAAACCTGCCTTAAGGAGCGCGAAAAACTCTTTTTCCGGAAATTTTCTGAAAAATTCTTTGGAAATATTTTCTATGGCGATAATTGCCGAATCCACCTTCGGTCTCGGCGCAAATGAGCCGGCCTTGACGGTCTCAACATATCTTGGTTTGCCATAAACTTTTACGGAAAGTGACAAAATACTTTCTTTGCCATCTTTTGCGACAATTCTTTCCGCCACTTCTTTCTGAACGAGAAGAACCATTCGTTCCGGCTGATATTTTGTCGACAGGAATTTTTCCAGGATTGCGCCGGTAATGTTGTAGGGAATGTTGGAGATGAGCTTGTAGTAAGGAGCAGGAAGTAAGGAGTAAGAAATTTCTAAATCCAGAATGTCGGCGTGAGTTAAGGTTAATTTTTTTTCAACGATTTCTTTTTCAAATTTATTTTTTAAAAATCCGAACAACCCATCATCTTTTTCAACGGCGGTAACTCTTGCTCCTGTTTCCAACATTTTTTGTGTCAGAGCTCCCATACCCGGACCGATTTCGAGTACCGCATCGCCCGACTTAAGTTCTCCCGCCTCTACGATTTTTCCGAGAGCCCTCTCCGATTTTAGAAAATGTTGTCCGAGTGATTTTTTTGCCCTCATTTCTTTATCTTTATGTTGACACCGAGTGTCAACGGATATGAGTTGGATTCCAAGTCTTTTAAGGATAATTTTTTATCAACAATATGTTTTAGTGCTTTTTTAGCAAACGTTACATATTCGCCTCGATTTTTAAATTGACCAAGTATAATGTCTTTTTTACATAAACCAGTTGTAGCGCTTTCTGCATACTCTTCCCAACTGGACCTACTGTTCCCCTCATGTCTATGAACTTTTTCGTTCAAATTTACATAAGCACTGAGATGCAACAAATACTCATTGGTATCAACATGGATGGCCTTAAATTTTCCCTGGAAAAGAGCGCCTGATCTATGATATTTTGCGTTGAAATATTTCGAATACCCCATACACAATTTGTGCATAAATTTTTCCAACCCTTTTTCTGTTAGAGGTGTAATTAGAAAATGGAAATGATTCGAGTTAATACAATAAGCAACAAAATCAACCAATTTTTCTTCTCCCTCTGTACTGCTGTGGCGAGTTAAGTTACCCACATTTTCTTTCGTGTTAAATATTTTCATACCCTCCAAGAACCGATCAAAGTCTTTTTTATTAGAAAAGACCACCCTCTTGTCTACGCCTCTGTTATAGACGTGATAGAACTCACCTTCCGCCAACCTGATATTTCTCATGAATTTATTCTCTCATGTTGACACCGAGCGTCAACCGTGTCAACCGGGGGCGTTGGCTAGATTACTAAAATTCTATTTCGAGAAGCGGCCTTCTCTCGCCACCATGCTCACTAGTAAGAGTTTCTTCAAAAAGTTTGTTCGGAATGTCCGAGAGAAATGTGGAAGGCAGACCCACCTGACGCGAGCCGAAAATATTTCTTGTCTCGGCGTAAGTCAAGAAAACCTTTTTCCTCGCGCGGGTGAGTGCCACATAGAAAAGCCGCCGCTCCTCCTCGGCCTCTTCGGGCGCCGTCTCGTCATCATCGACTTTTGAATGCGGGAAGAGCCCTTCTTCCAAACCGGTGATGAAAACAACATCGAACTCGAGCCCCTTGGAGGCGTGTACTGTCATAAGGCGCACGGCACTACCGTCTTCGCGCATATTATCTTGGTCGCTCTGCAGAGCCACCTCCGAGAGGAGCTCAAGGACTCCACGCTCTGGCCCAACTTCATCGTACCTTGAAGCGAAATTCACCAACTCATAGGCGTTTTCAAGGCGCGAAAGTCCTTCGTCTCCACCCCCCCCGCCCGAACGACCGTTCGGTCGGGCGGGCCTCCACTCCTCTTCAAGGCCCGTCTCTTTGATGATAAAAGCGATTGTTTCACTAGGTTTTTTCTCCTGCGCCACCTTTTCGATTCTCTTAAGAAGGGTCCTGAAACTCTCTAATTTTCTCTTTGTGGCGGGCGGCAGAGTCCCCTCTTGTCCCATCGCGATTTTAAGAATACTTGTTTTGCCCAAGCCCCGCGTCGGCACGTTCGCCACCCGCTTAAAATCGGAGAGACTCTCGGGATTGAGGGCGAGGCGCAGGTAAGAAATTATGTCTTTGACTTCCTTGCGCTCGAAAAAGCGCGTGCCGACAAGCTCGTAGGGAATTGAGAGATTCATGAACGCCTCTTCGAGCGCCCGCGATTGGAAGTTTGCCCTGAAGAGTACCGCAATCTCACCCGGCAAGGTGCCGCCACGGATGAGTTCGCCAGTTTTCTCGGCGATCAAGAGCGCTTCGCTCGCCTCATCGAAGCCCGCGAGAAGACTTATCCTCTCGCCAGCTTCATTGGCGGTAAAAAGATTTTTTTCGCGCCTGATTTTATTCTTCTCTATCACATTATTTGCCGCCTCAAGGATATTTTTCGTTGAACGGTAGTTCTCCTCGAGGACAATCACCGAGGTATTCGAATAATCCTTCTCGAAATCAAGAATATTTTTTATCTCGGCACCGCGCCAGGAGTAAATATTCTGGTCGGCGTCCCCGACAACGCAAATATTTTTATGTTTGTCGGCAAGAAGGCGCGAGATCTCGTACTGAACGCGGTTGGTGTCCTGATATTCGTCGATGTGGATGTGACTCCAGACATTCTGATAGTAATCCCTGACATCATCCCTGGTCCGCAAGAGGTCACGGGTTTTCAAAATAAGGTCGTCGAAGTCGAGCGCCCCCTCTCTTTTGAGCGCCTTGTCATATTCGGGCCAGACTGCCGCGACCACTTTCCCGAAGTAGCCGTGCCGCGAGGCCTCATAGTTCTCGAAGTTCCTGCCGGCACCCTTTTCTTTCGAGATTATCGAGAGAATTTTACCCGGTTCATGTGTTTTTGGGTCAAAGCCGAGCGCGAGAAGCGCCTCTTTAACCGCCTTTTTTGAATCATCACGGTCGAAAATGGAAAAATATTTTTTGATGCCAAGGTTCGCGGCTTGCTCCCTAAGAATGTGGACCCCGAGCGAGTGGAAAGTGCTGACGAACGGCCGCTCGGCGCTTGATATCGGCCTGTTTAATTCCTTGTCTTCTTTCAAAATATTTTCCACTCTCTCCCGCATCTCGCGCGCCGCTTTGTTGGTAAAGGTGATGGCCAAAATTTTTGACGGCGCAACCCCTTTTGTTACCAAGTGTCTGATTCTCTCGGCAATGGTCTTGGTCTTGCCGGCGCCCGCGCCGGCAAGGATTAAGAGCGGTCCCTCGGTCAAAAGCACCGCCCGTCTCTGCTCGGGGTTAAGATTTTCGCCCTTTTTTCCGGCCATTTCCGACACTATAGCATGTGGAAATAAGAATTGACTAAGGGCGATTTTAAGGTAGAATTAAGCCCTACGGAAACGGCAGATAAGATGTAGGGCTCTATTTGAGCCCCGCCCGCGCAGGCAGGCATTTCTGATTGACCGAATATTTTTGACCAGTTTAGCCCTTCTATATAAGTTACCGAGACACAGTCCCTAAAAAGAAAGGTCTCAAGGCGACAGTCTTAGTCGCGCTTTTTCTCTTTGCGCCGCTATCCCTTGCCGCCTTTTCCTACCGAGAAACGAGCAAGCTTATTCGCCCGACAAACATCGCGCCAATTTTTAATTCCCAGACCATGGCCCTCCTTGAGGGCTATCTCAATATTAATCCGACCGGCACGGGCGGAGCCGAAATTATTATCGTTGATGAAGTGGCGCTCGAATCTTATGGTGGCGCGGGCGACATCTTCATTGACCTTGGCAAATCCGGCACGGGCGAGATCAGCGTCTATGTCGTCCGCAAGGGTGATACGCTTGGCGAGATCGCCGAGATGTTCGGAGTATCAAGAAACACGATTATCTGGGCGAACAGCCTTCGCGGCTCTACTATTAAAGAGGGTCAGGAGCTCGTCATCCTGCCGATCTCGGGTGTCCGCCACATCGTGAAGTCGGGCGACACGCTCAAATCTATTACTACCAAATATAAGGCCGATCTTGACGACGTCCTTTCATATAACGGTCTTGCCGCGGACTCCAAACTCAAAACCGGAGATGTCATCATTATTCCTGGCGGTATCGTAAACGCCCCTACGACTCTCGCCCAATCCGGTAGCTCTTCGAGTTACCCAACCTACGCGGGATACTATATGCGACCCATCGTCGGCGGGAAGAAAAGCCAGAATATACACGGCTACAACGCCGTTGACATCGCCGCCCCCATGGGAACGCCCGTTTTTGCTTCGGCCGCAGGCACGGTTATCGTTTCCAGACCCTCCGGTTATAACGGTGGCTACGGTCTCTATATCGTCGTCCGACATGACAATGGCACGCAAACGCTCTACGGCCATCTCTCGAAAGTGAATGTCTCGGTTGGGCAAGTCGTATCACAGGGAGAAACTATCGGGGCCGTCGGTAGCTCCGGTCGCTCAACAGGGCCACATGTTCACTTTGAAGTTCGTGGCGCGAAGAATCCATTTTAGCGCCAGCTAAAATGCCCTGAGTCCATCGAAGGGCGTTCTAATTTAGAGATCAAACTTTTTCGGACGGTATTCTATCGCCTCGAGAATGTGGGCATTTTTAATTTCGGCACTTCCCTCAAGGTCGGCGATAGTGCGCGAAACTTTTATCATCCGGTGATAAACACGGGGCGAGAAGCCCAGCCGCTCGGCGGCGAGGTCCAGAGTTTTTCTTGACTCTTTATCCAAATTGACGATTGAGGTCATGTCGCGCGCCGACATTTCCGCGTTCCTTAAAATTTTTTTGCCCAATTTTTCAAATCGCGCGCGCTGCCGCCCTCGCGCCTCTTCAACCCTTTGACGAAGCTCCTCGCTTCTCGCGCCGGAGACTGTTCCGGAAAGCTCGCTTGGCACCACCCGATCCACTTCAAGCCAGATATCAATCCTGTCCATAATCGGTCCCGACATTTTTCTTCTGTATTTCGAGAGAGCCGAAGGCGTGCAGACGCAGGGCCTGCCTCTGAAGCCGAAATTGCCGCAAGGGCAGGGGTTCATGGCGGCAACGAGCGAGACATTCGCCGGGAAATGCGCCGTGCCCTTGGCGCGCGCGACGGAGATAAGCTTGTCTTCCAAGGGCTGGCGCAAACTCTCGATAACTCGTCTGTCAAATTCGGGAAACTCGTCCATGAAAAGGACGCCGTAATGCGCGAGGGTTATCTCTCCCGGTCTCGGCGTCGTTCCCCCGCCGACAAGTGAGACATATGAGGAGGTGTGGTGCGGCGCACGAAAGGGCGGATTGGTGATGAAAGTTTCCGACAAGGTACCCGCGACAGAGTGAATACTTGTAACTTCGAGCGCTTCTTCGAACGAGAGTTCCGGTAAAATTCCAGCGAAGGCCTTGGCAAGCATGGTCTTCCCTGTGCCCGGTGGTCCGTACATGGCGACATTGTGTCCCCCCGCGGCGGCGATGAGGAGGCCGCGCTTGGCGCGCTCTTGCCCCTTGATGTCAGAGAAGTCTATGGCTGACGTTGCCTTTATTTTATCAACCTTTGTCTCTCTGGCTTTTTCAATTTTTTTCTTGTTGCCGAGGTGCTCAACGAGGTCCGCGAGAGTCGAGACGCCGAAAATATCGATACTGTCGATAATCGCCGCCTCGGAGACATTCTCAAGTGGCACGAAAAGTTCTTTAAAATTATTCTTTTTGGCGAAGCGGGCGATTGGCAAGATGCCGGAGACCCTTCGCACCTTACCGTCTAAAGCCAGCTCGCCCAGAAATAACTTTTTCTCCGGGTCGAAAGCTATGTCTTTATTGGCCAAGAGGTAGGAGAGGGCGATGGCGACGTCGAAGGACGGGCCCTCCTTCTTGAGGTCGGCGGGGGCGAGCGAGACCACGACCTTGTGATTCTTCGATTTCGGAGAATCGAAGCCGGAGTTTTTTATCGCGGCCGAAACTCTGTCGCGCGCCTCCTCTACCGCCTTGTCGGGCAATCCCACGACGGCAAAGGCGTTGAGCCCGCGGGAAATATCCGTTTCAACCGAGACTGGCACGACCGATAAAAGATTTGTTTGCGCGCTATAGACTCTCGAAAAGCTCATTTCATGTGCTGGCGACAGAATCTTGCGGACGGATTGGCCTCAAGCCTTTTGTCATCTATGGGCTCACTGCAGACCTCGCAGAGGCCGTATGTACCCTTCTCTATTTTGGCTAAGGCATCTCTAATCTCCTGGTAGCGTCTCTCCAGAGTGTTAACGATTGCTAGGTTCTCTTCATATTCCTCGACGGAATCAGCCAAGGTGTTTTCATCCGCCTGTGAGCTGTCGCGGTCGGTCGGAGTCGCCTCCCAGTCCGAGAGGTTATCGGGATTTCGTCTGCCGACCTTTTCCAGCTCTTCGGCCAAAAGCTTTTTCTCCGCCTCCAATTTCTTCTTGAAGTGTTCCGGGTCTCTTTGCATGCCCCAATATTAGCAGAGAGGAGCTTAGCGCGAAAGTTTTTCCTGAGTGAGACGATCGACCAAGGTTCTTATGGCCTCGAGACTCTCGGTTATAACCAAAGTGTCGCTTTCAAAAAACGTGTAGAGCAAGATGCGGTTTTCGCCCATTGCGAGCACTCTAATATCTTTATTTCTGTCGGTCAGGTCAGTGAAAGGTTCTCCCGACGGGAGATTTAACAACAGATTGGCCGTCGAGAAGAGCGGTCCGATTTCTTGTCCCAGCGTTTTCTCCCAAGCAAGCATACCGGCGAAGGCGCTTTCAAACGAAACAAGTTTTATCATCAAAAAGTTATCTTCTCCCAGGGCGCCGAACATAAAGAGCGGTCCAAAAGCTCGGATGAGGTAGCCGGGCGCCGTTATTTCAAGAGCTCGCAAAAATTCTTCGGTTGGAAGAAGGATGCCGTCGGCTCTTTTTATAACGACATGTCTTATTTCACCTCTTGGCGTCCCTCGCGCGGCTTCGGTAACTTTTTGTACGAGTGCTGTTCTCGTAATTTCTTCCAAAGTTAGTTCTATTTCATTACCGGCGAAGATAAATCTTGAGGCCGGCACTTCGAGAGGCGGCGCGACGGTCTTTCTCGCGAATTCGTTGTAGGCAAACCAGCCGCCAAGACTGCCAAGCCCTATTAAAACGAGACTCCAAAGCGAGAGAGAAATAAGTTGGCGCCTCCGATCGGGACTCAGCTCGACTCGAAGACTGCCCGATTTTTTGGCCTGTTCCTTTTGCTGAACGGAGAAAAGAGATTCGCGTTGTTTTTTGAGCGCTTCGGCGACGTCACCCTGATAGGTGCGGATTTGTTTGAGAGGAGACTCTTCCTTATCCATCTCTCTATTTTAACTTATCTTGAGCCACCTTCACGAACTCTGGGGCCGGCGCTGTTGAGAAGATATTTTCTCGGATTCTGGTCAAGGTCGAGGAAGTCGTCGGCCGCCTCGACGAGGCGTGCCGAAGCCGATTTACCGAAGGCGACCACTTCGACCTGGCAGCCGTGAGTATTTTGAAGATATTCAACCAGAGGCACATAGTCGCCGTCGCCGGAGAGAAGGATGATGCTGTCTACTTTGGGCGCCATGATAACGGCGTCTATGGCGAGCCCGACATCCCAGTCGGCTTTCTTGGCGCCGCCCAAGAAGACTTGTAAGGGCTTGGAGCGGATTTCAATCCCCGCCTTTTCAAGGGCGCCGAAGAAGGCGCTCTCTTCACCCGACTCGGTCGTGACGACGTAGGCTAGGGCGCGGATTAGGACGCGTCCGGCTAAGGCGTCTTTGACAATAGCCGAGAAATTGGCTTTGGCGTGGTGAATGTTCTTCGCGCTATGGTAAACATTCTGCGTGTCTATAAAAATTCCGACCCGCTGGGCTTTGTGTTTTATTACTGTCATTTAAATTTCTAAATACTGATAAATTCCCGGAAGCTTTAAGTAAAATTTCCGTGTTATTTCTTCAAACCAAGTTTTTTCTGCAGAGCCGAGGCGCGTTTCGGATTCTTCCTTTCCAAATATCTCATGTGAGCTTGGCGGTCTGCGACCATGGCAAGGAGCCCTCGTCTCGAGTGGTTGTCTTTGGCATGAGTCTTTAGGTGTTTGGCCAATTCCTCAATGCGATTCGTCAATATGGAAATTTGCACCTCCGGAGAACCGGTATCCTTTTCGTGAATACGGGTTTCCGAAATGAGCTTTGCTTTCTTGGTTTTCGAAATCACTTATTGATAATAGCACAACTCTCGACACTTTGCAACCCACCCATCTCAGCGTGTTATAATATTGTGCGACATGGCGACACTCGAGCTCGAACAACTCAAGCGCGAATTCTTGGAATACACCGAGATAGAAAAGGGCCGGAGCCTAAAGACAGTAGAAAATTACGACCGGTATCTCTCTCGATTCCTCTCCTATTCCAAGGCGAAAAAAACAAGCGAGATTACGCCGAACATCTTGCGCGAGTACCGGCTCTGGCTCAATAGACAGCCCGCCAAAAACGACACACTCAAGAAAAAAACCCAGAATTACTATCTCATCGCCCTGCGCGCGTTTCTTAAATATCTCGCCAAACGCGGGTTTAAAACCCTTTCACCCGAAGCCATAGAGCTGGCCAAGGTTGGCGAGCGCTCTATAGACCTCATAACCCCCGAAGAACTTACGCGTCTCTTGGAGGCGCCCGATGTCTCAGAAGAAAACGGCCTTCGGGACAGAGCACTCTTGGAAACTCTTTTTTCCACCGGGCTTCGTGTCTCTGAGCTCTGTTCCCTGCCGCGCGACCTCGATCTTTCCGGCGACGAATTCAGTGTTCGGGGCAAGGGCGATAAGGTTCGCCTTGTTTTTCTCTCTCCCGAGGCCAAGACGGCGATAAAAAAATACCTGTCTGCGCAGGCAGGTTTGGATAAACGGAAAGATATCGACAACGATTTTCTTTTCCCCGTCACCACGCGCACGGCCCAGAGAATCATCAAGCACTACGCTATAAAAGCCGGCATTTCGAAGAAAGTGACTCCGCACGTCATCCGCCACATGTTCGCGACCGACCTCCTCTCAAACGGCGCCGACCTCCGAAGCGTTCAAGTCTTTTTGGGCCACGCCAATATCGCGACCACCCAGATTTATACTCACGTCACCGACCGTCAGCTTAAGGAGACGCACAAAAAGTTCCATTCTCGCCGCCGGGCTTGACAAGGAGGGCCAAGTCGCATAGGATAAGGGCGTAATATGGGTTAGTTAGGGAAGTTCGCCGCAAGGCGGACTTCTTTCATAAAAATACAAATATGTTTGATCTAAAAGTCATCAATTCAGTCTTGGGCGAACTTGAAGAAGTGCGCGGTATTCCGCGCGCCTCTATAATTGAGGCGATAGAAGCGGCGCTCGCTACGGCCTACAAAAAAGAGTACGGCAAAAAGGGGCAAATTATCCGCACCACCTTCGACCCGAACACGGGCGAAACGAACTTTTTCCAGGTAAAAATCGTCGTAGACGACTCCAATGTCATTTTTAACGAGACGGAAGAAATCAAGGAAGGCGATACGCGCGACCTATACAATCCGGAGCATCACATTCTTCTTGAGGATGCGAGAAAAATAAAAAAGGACGCCGCCGTCGGCGAAGAAGTTGTCTTCCCCATTGAGTCCAAGGGTGACTATGGCCGCATTGCCGCCCAGACCGCCAAGCAAGTCATCACGCAAAAGATTCGCGAGGCCGAAAAGACTTCGGTCGTGGCCGAATTCGGCAAGCGCGAGGGCCAGATTGTCACGGGCTCCGTTCAGAGGATTGAGCGGGGCAACATTTTTGTCGACATGGGCCGGGCGACCGGACTTCTGCCGTACGAGGAACAGATTCCCGGCGAGCGCTTCAATCAAGGCGAGCGGGTCAGGGCCTATCTCTATAGAGTGGAAGAGAGTCCTCGGGGGGTCTTTTTGCGCCTCTCGCGCTCGCATCCGAAATTCATAGAAAAACTTTTTGAAGCCGAGTCACCCGAGCTTGCCAACGGCACAGTCACGATTAAGGCCATCGCTCGCGAGGCAGGTTACCGCTCAAAGATTGCGGCCCAGGCCGTTGACAGCCACATCGATCCGGTCGGAGCGCTCGTCGGCCAGCGCGGCGTGCGTGTCTCGACGGTTATGTCGGAGCTTCGCGGAGAAAAAATAGATATTATCGAGTGGTCTCCTGAGCCTGCCAAGTTTATCGAAGAAGCGCTCTCCCCCGCTAAGATTCTCAACATCGACATAAACGCAGAAGAGAAGTCGGCGACGGTTAATGTCTCCGAAGACCAGCAATCGCTTGCCATCGGTAAGGGCGGACAGAACGTGCGCTTGGCGGCCAAACTCACGGGCTGGCGAATAGACATTCAGTCCGCCAAGGGTGAAGAACTTGCCATCGCCGAAGCCCCCGCAGCTTCTCTCGAGAAAAAAGAAGAAAATAGTTTATAATTGAAATATGAATTTGTGGCACGATCTTAGTCCGGGTAATAAAGACGAGATGAATGTCGTGGTTGAAATAAATCGCGGCTCGAAAAACAAGTTTGAGGTCGATAAGGCAACAGGTCTTATCGCCCTCGACCGCGTGCTTCATACGGCGCAAGACTTCCCTTTCGACTACGGCTTCGTGCCGCAGACTCTCTGGCATGACGACGACCCTTTGGATGTTGTTCTCTTAACCACTCACCCGCTTCTGCCGGGAGTCTTGGTGAGAGCAAGGCCCGTGGCGCTTATGAATATGATTGACTCGGGCGAAGGTGATGACAAAATTATCGCCGTTCCCGTGGGCGACCCCCGTTGGCAGGAAGTCCGTGACCTCAAGGACGTGAACCCGCATACTCTCAAAGAACTTGAGCACTTCTACTCCACCTACAAACAGCTTCAGAAAAAGGTCGTTGAAATAAAGGGTTTCAAGGGCAAGAGTGAGGCCGAAAAAGCTTTTGAAGAAGGTACTAAACTCTATAGGAACAAATATAAACCCGGTGCCTAGTTTGGTATAATTGAGCTCTACGGAAACGGCAGGAATTAGGAGCTAAATTTAAAGTGTCAATGAATTACAAACGACTTGTTGTGACGGGCCTTACTTTGGCGGTTGTCTTTCCCGCCCTTGCCTTGGCACAAAGTGCCGGTGCCGGCGCCTCGCTCAATGCCACAGTTACTCCGACAAAGACGCGCGCAGACGTTCGGGCCAACATAGACCTGAGACGCGCTTCGACGACGGAAGAGCGGGAGGCTAGGCGGGCCAATGTCAAGCAAAACATCGACGATCGCAGAGCAACTGCCACCGCCAGGCGCATTGAAGTCCAGCAGAATATTGCCAAGCGCCAGGTCGAGCATGTGCGACGCGTGATGCTTGCCACCATCGAGCGCCTTGAGGCAATTATTGAAAGGATTGAATCGAGAATTGCTAAACAGGAGGCTGAAGGCAAGAGGGTAGGAGAGAGCAAGGAGTTCGTCGCCGCGGCTAAAGCAAATCTTGCCGCCGCCAAAGTGAAAGTCGAAGCTTTCTCGTCAGTAGACCTCTCGGGCGAGACGGCTCAAGACAACTTCCAGAGAATCCGCGCCGCGGCAAGCGAAGCGAGAGACCTTATCAAAGAGGCGCGACAAAACCTCATGCATGCCATCCGCTCCCTCGTTTCTGGCAAGTCGCCCGATGACGACGGTTCTAGCGACGACTCAGACGACGGCAGCAACGATGATTCAGATAACAGCTAGCAAATAAAAACATGGACGAAGGACAAAACCCAATGGGGGGAGAGAAAAGCGGCTCTGGCCTTAAAGTGGCCGTGATAGTGATACTCGTGCTCCTTGTTCTCGCCGGGCTCTACTTCTGGAATAAGCAGGGCGCGAGCGATGAGGCGGCTCTTAACGAGGCCGTCGAGAACATCAGTGAGCAGAGTATTTCGGACGATACGAGCTCAATCGAATCGGACCTTGAGTCTACCGACGTTGAAAATCTCGACGCGGAATTCAACGCCTCCTAAGCACTCGTAATCTCAGAGAGAAGAGCCCTGTCGGGTTGCACCCGCGGGCTCTTTTCTGTTAGGCTATCTCGCATGGCCTACCTCATCCCGACCGTTATAGAGAAAAGCCAGTTCGGCGAACGCGCCTACGACATTTACTCGCGCCTTTTGCGTGAGCGAATAATATTTTTGGGTGGACACATTGACGATGCCGTTGCCAACACTGTTATCGCCCAACTTCTTTTCTTGCAGTCCGAGGATCCTAAAAAAGATATTTCTCTCTATATTAATTCCCCGGGTGGTTCGGTCACCGC